>CASELB010000048.1 GCA_949288685.1 uncultured bacterium | reverse complement strand
GAAGAAGCAGAAATTAAAAATAATGCAAATTCTCTTATTTCTTCTGCAGAGAGAATTGTTAAATATTTTGAAGGCAAAATCTCGGAAGACGATAAGAAAAAACTTGATGAAAACAAAGCAGCTTTACAAAAAGCTCTTGATGAAAATAAATCAAGTGACGAACTTAAAAAACTTTCTGAAGAATTGCAACAAACCATGTTCTCAATTTCTCAAAAAGCGTACGAGCAAGTTCAAAAAGAAGGTGAAACGGCTCAAACAAACGGTTCTGAATCCAATACTTCTTCTGACAGTCAATCAAAAGACGACGATGTTATTGATGCAGAATACACAAAAGAGTAACCTTTCATTCTCATTATTAAAAGCTCTCCATTTTGGAGAGCTTTTTTAATTTGGTATTTAAAATATTAAGTTTTGTAAAGATTTTACCAAAAATATTAAAGTTTTTGAAAAATGTGCCGATAACTAAAGTATAAAGGACAAAGGGAAAAGGGATATTTATATGGTCGCAGATTTTTCAATTAAAAATAATACTTATTCATCAGGACAAAGGAACCGTGAAACTTTACGCAGGCTTGCAAAAGAAATATTTGATAATGCAGAGAAGAAAGAACGTAAAGTGGAACAGGTTATTCCTTATCAGGAAGATTATGTAACAAGAGATTATATTCCTGCGGAAATTTATATTTATAATATATCGGCGCATGCTTTTACTAATAACAATTTGAAACAGTCATTGAATTTTTTGAATAACAAAGCTGCAATAAAATCGTTTTCAAAAGAACAGCCTCAAGATGCTGAAAATACAGTAACAGAAGATGATATATTTGTTTTAACTCTTGATGAGAGTAAAAATATATTTGCTGCATAAATTTCAAAATAAATTATAATAGTCGAAGAAAAAATTAATCGGAATTATTGATACTATTAATTTGTTATTGCTATAATTGAAGTATGAAGAGAAAGTTTATTACAATTATAGCAATTTTATTTTGTATACTGGCATTAAATAAAATATTTTATGACACGTATACTAAGACTGTTGATTTAAAAAATAACAGACTGATTATAAATAAGGAAAGCATGGAACCGCAAAAGTTGTTCTGTGTTATAGCAGGGCTTATTGAAAAACAATATATTGAAGAAGACTTGAATCATCAGGATTGGGGACGGTGGACAAAACGTTATAAGAACAAAATTAAGACGGATGATGATATGAAAGTTGCTGTTGATACAATGATAGCAAGCCTTAATGAGCCGTATACACATTTTCTGAGCAGGGAAGAATTTAAGAATTTAAATACGTCTATTAAATCAAAAATATACGGTATTGGTGTTAATATTTATAATGATTCAGGTAAAATTACAGTGTTTAGTGTCATGCCGGGTACCCCTGCCGAAAAAGCAGGGTTAAAGCCTGCAGATATTATTATGAAGGTTGGAAAAACTGAGTGTAACGGTAAAAAGATTGATCAAGTTGCAGATTTAATACGCGGGGCAAAAGATTCTACTGTGACTATAACATTGCTTCGCGGGAAAAAGACTCTTGTAAAAACTTTAACGAGAGAAGAAATTAAGATAAAAACCATAGAAACGAAGATATATGATGATATCGGGTACATAAATTTAACCAGTTTTTTAAGTTCCGATATGAAAAGCGAACTTGATTCTGCCCTGGAAAAAACGAAAGACTGTAAAGGTTTAATTATTGATTTAAGATGGAATACCGGCGGTTTACTTGATAACGCTGTTCGTTTGGCTGAAACTTTTATTGATTCGGGAACAATTGTAAGTGTAGTTTCGCGGAGCGGGAAGAAAAATGTAATTGCAGCGGATAATAATACTAAAAAAATTCATAAACCCGTTGTTATTTTAATAAATGAGGCGAGCGCGTCTGCAAGTGAGATTTTTTCCGGTGCAATGAAAGATTACAACCGCGCAACGTTAATCGGGCATAAATCCTTTGGTAAGGGTATGGTTCAAAGTGTTATCCCTCTTCCGAACGAGACAGGAATTAATCTTACAATTGCAAAGTACTTAACTCCAAAGGAACATGATATCAATAACAAAGGTATAGAGCCGCATATTGTTGTTGATCAGGATGTTTTTTCAAAAGATGCTTCTAAAGATAAACAGTTAAATGCAGCCAAAAATGTTTTACATAAGTTGATAAATGATGCTGATGTATTGCGTATATCTAACAATATGTAACAAATTGTAAATTTTTTTCCAAAAAATAGCAAAAAAAAATATTCTCCTTTGTTCAAACGATAGTAACCTAATAAAAAAAATTACTTGAAAGGAGTAAATAAGATATGGACATTACAAATCAAAATCTTGGTTTGAAAAAATTGTTCAATAAGAACATTATTAATTACCAGGAAAATCCTCAGTCAGAAACTGAGCAAAAGGCAGTACCCCAACAACCTGCATTTACCGGTCTGAACGGACTAAAAGGGCTTAGTGCTTATGCGCAAGCAAGTATGAAGATTGTAGGCAATCTTCCGAAAATGGCTCCTGCCGCTCTATTATTAATTCCGGGTGCAGCAGCTTTAACCGGTTGTGAAAAAAATGAATATTCAGAGAGCTGGACAGTAACCGTTACTGAAAAATCCGAAGCTGATGAATTGTTAAAACAAATGATTGAGATGTGGCAAACATACATGGAACAAAATAGACAGTTTCAGGGTGAAATCTTAAACGCAATTGATTATTTAACAGAATTAGTTAATGCCGGTAACGAACAGGACAAAGCGTATTATGAAACTGTTAATGCCATGATGAAAATATATAATGAACTTCTTGCAAGTATTGATACAAATACGGCAGAAGGTCTTGCTATTGCACAGCAAGGGATGGCTTTACTGAATGATATCCTTGCATCATTAGAAGAGAATAACGCGTTAATCAGCCAGTATGGCGACGGTGTTCTTGCTTATATGGAAAGTATACAGGCAGCAATAGAAAATGGTAATACTTCTGTAATTTCTGTTCTTGAATTGATTTGGGCAGATATTCAGGAAGGTAACACTGCATTAATTGATAAGATAGACGGTTTAGGTTCTATTATTGATGTAAACAATGAAGAATTACTTAATAAGATTACTGAAATTTACGAAAACAGTGAATTATCTGCAGCAGAAAGAAATGAAAAAATCCTTAATGCTATTAATGAAGTTAAAGTTGCTGTTGAGTCAGTACAAACTATAATTGAGTCTCAAAACGGTGAAGTAAAAGAAATCTTACAAGAATTCTTAGACCAGTACAAAGAAGGTCAAATTACTTCTGAAAAAATGATGGAACTCATGTATAATGCATTGATTGAAGGCAACACATTAGATAAACTGCAGTTAGAACAATTACATCAAATCTATGTAGAACTGCAAGAGGGTAATGTAACTGTATCTGAAGCAATGGCTCAAATTGCTGAGCTACTTGGTTCAATAAATGAAACATTACAAGGTATGAGCGGACAATTACAAGATATCTTTGCTGAGGTAGTAGATATTAATAACAATATCAAAGCGGGCAATCAGGCAAATGCTGATAATTTTGCACAATTGCTTGAAAATACTAACCAACAAAACAAATATCTTGAACAGTTAGTAAATTCTAATGAAGCTCAAGCACAGTTGTTGGCTAAGTTAGATACAAGAGCTGAAGAAGCAATCAATGTACTTAATAAGATTAAGGAAAATGTTGGTGAAATTAACTTAGAAGAACTTTATGAAGTATTAAATGAAAACAATGCGGAAGTTGTTGCTACAATTAAGGAAGCAGCAGAAAATCTTGGTATTCAAATTGATGAAAGCAGCAATGATGCAGTAGACGCGATTGTTACACAGTTAGAAGCTCTGCGTGTACAAATTGAAGCAGGTAAAACCGATATGGATACAATTATTTCAATGTTGACAAACATCGATTTAAATACTGCAGCATCTGAAAAACAATTAGAAGAACTGGTTGCACTGGTTAAAGAACTTCAACAAATAGCCGGTGATGATAGTGTAACTCAAGAAGAAATTAATGCTCAACTTGCAGCAATTAAAGATCTTCTTGCAAGTATAGATAATACATTAACTGAAATCAGCGGTAAGTTATCAGACGCACTTGATAAATTTGATATTATTATTAATCAAAATGAACAATCACAAGCACAGTATGCTGAATACTTGAAGACACTTATTACAAATACTCAGCAACAAGCTCAATATCTGCAAGAACTGATTAAAATCAGCAGCGAAAATAAAGCAAATACTGATGCATTGGTTCAACAAGGTACACAAATTATTGAATTACTCACGAGCGCTAATGATAAACTCGGTAACCTTGATTATGCTAACTTGATTGCTGAACTTGAAAGACTTGATTCTGAATTGGCTGCAAAACTTCAAGCAATGATAGAAGATTTGGGTATTAGCATTAATGAAAATACAAATAATGCTGCAGCACAAATTATAGCAGAACTTGAATCATTTAAGGGATACATAGTAGATAATCAAGAAGATATGGATACAATAATCAATATTCTTTCTTCTATTGATTTAAATACTTCTTTAAGCAACTCTCAAATGGATAACTTGTTGAAAATGGTAGAAGAATTGAACTCTTTAATTAATGAGGGTAATACTTCTCAAGATGAAATCAATGTTAAACTTGATGAAATTAAAGAATTCTTGGCAAGTATTGACGGTACATTGAAAGATATTCTTGCTAAAGTAACTGAAGGTGTAGACAGCTTTAATTCATTCTACAATGATTATAAAGGTAATGCCGACAAATTCTATCAAGCATTAGAAGACCTTTCAAATAAAGTAGGCAATATGGAAGGGACATTGAATGATATCAAGTTAAACGGCGATCAAATGCTTTCTAAACTTGATAATCTTCAAACAAGTGCTAATAACATTGCAAACAGCTTAGAACAAATCATTCAAAACCAAGGTGATGATTTAACATACGAAGAATTGCAAGAATTATTGCAAAATCAAAGCTCTGCTAACCTTGAGGCTCTTCAAAATATGCTGGATGCATTAAAGATTGATGCTAAGGATTATCTTGACGGTAAAGTAAGTGAATTAATTGCTGCAATCAGATCAAGCGCAATTGATTTAACTACTACAAATAATCACTTGCAAACTTTGATTAACCTTGTATCTACTATTGCAACAACAATACCTGATAATACTGAACTTCAAAATCTGTTACAATCACTTATTGATGCATATAATCAAGGTAATGCAGATATAAATGATAAATTGCAACAGGCTAATGATAAGTTAGAACAGCTTTATCAAACAGTTGTTGAAATGTATGGTGAAGTAGCAAGTCTGGCAGATGATTTTAGCACATTCTTATCATTATACAGAACTAATACAGCGAATATTTTAGGTGGTATTAATGATATAATTGCGGACTTGAAAAATACTAATGCTTCACTCGGCGATTTGAATTCAGCTATGAGTGTTAACAATACTTACCTTGCAACAGCTCAGGATAAGTATGATACAATTATTGAAAAATTGAATAACCTCATTGCAAATCAATCGAACGGCTTAACCAAAGAAGAACTCGAAGAAGTACTTGTAAATGCAGGTACAACGTTAGAGGAAATGTTAGCCAATATGGGTATAGGTATTATTGATGCTAATATTCAAAATACTCAGGATATTATTAATGCAATAAAAGGCAATGGTACTGATATGACAACAACTAATAACCACTTGCAAACAATTATTAATAATACTGCTAATATTCTTCAAGCAATGCAAGGCTTAGGCGATCAAGATGTCGTTATCGATACAGGTGCTATAGAAAGCAAGCTGGAATCTCTTGAAAATATTATCAAGGGTGGTAATGGAACTGTTGGGCTGGTAAATGATGAATTGCAACAAATTAGTGTTCTAATTAAGGATCTTCTTGAAGCTATAACAGCGCAATCCGGTTCAGGTGATGCTGAAGCCTAATTAAAGATACTTTCTTTTTAAGTACAAAACATCCCATTCAGTTTACTGAATGGGATGTTTTTAACAAGAGAAATTACTTATTATTTAAAGATATAACCTCTATCTTGAAGGTCAATCATTTCTGCTGCAACTGCCGCATCTCTGTCTGCTCTGTTGGAGTATGTATTTCCGCCAAAGTTATATTTGTTATTAGCGTCTTGCCAGCTCCAGCTGTATTTGCCGGGGGTTACGGTTGATTGAGTAGATTCAAGACCGACTCTTGGAGCAACCCTGCTTGAACGTATCGGATTACCGTTAGCATCTACTGCTGCTGCTTTAGAAGTATATTTGTCGCGGAGTGCTGCATCAGGTTCTTCCCCGCAGAATTTCCAGGTGTAAGTGTTGCCGCTTTTACAGGTATATGTTTTTCTTAATTTAACACCTGTAGGCATATCTGCGCTAGATGCTGCAAAGCCGTTTATTGTACGTTTTGTTAAGTTTCTGAGTTCTGTTATATCAGCTTCATTCATGATAGCTTTACCATTTGCATCTACATAGCCAAGTCTGATAATACCATCCCAGTGTTCACCAGGTTTGTTATCGTAGAGGCAATCTTCTGCTTCTCTGACAACAGGTGCTTCATCTGTTGTTGTAACAGTTGCAACTTTTGTTTGTGATGTAACAGGTGTTGTTTCTGTCGGTGGTGTTACTACCGGTTCATCAGAGTCATCAGCCGGTTTGATTATTTTGTTTACTAATGCAATTACATCATACATTGCTTTGTCAAGTTCTTTTTCGTTGATGATATATCCGTCACCGCCTGCAGCGTTATGCATCATTTCAAGATTTAATTTTTCTCTTGCTGCATTATACGCATCTTCCGGTGCAATTTCTTCCTTTTTGTATACTTGCTCCAGCATACTTCCGATAAATACGGCAGCTGCATTTGCTATAGCCGGTGCAACACAGTAGGTTGTCTTTTTAAAGTGAGTTTCTTTAATAAGTTCAAGTGAGGTGATTTCACCGAGTTCTTTAAGATTAACATCTGCGCCTTGTTCCTGAGCTTTTTCTAAAAATTCTTTGTATAATTGATTAAGTGCATCTGATGTTATAGAGCCATTCTCTATATTAATACCGAGTCTTAAATAATCATTAAATGCTACTTTGATAGGTAACAATGCGACAGCTACAACTGCAGGTATTGGACCGAGAACCGTATTTGCAACAGCCTTACCCCATTTGATTTTGTCATATTCAAATCCTATATCTTTACCGAGGCGTTTTACCTGTCTTCTTTTTAGGTAATTTTCATCACCCTTTTCTTTATAGATAGGTTTGAAGCTATATTGACCGTCTTTTGTTTCTATAGTTCTGATATCACCGAGTTTAAGTCCTTCAAATCCATCGTTATTAGTAACGACACCTCCTGCAAGGGTTGTAATTCTTGTAATATCTGAAGTTTTGATTGTTTTCCCGGCAACAAGAATAGTATCAAGAGCTGTCAAATCTTTTGTTTTATTTGCGTCAATAAATGGTTCGCTAAAATATTCAATATTTTGTGCGATATGTTCTATTGTTCTTTCGTTACTTCTTCTGTTGAATGTAAGATCGGCACCTGCGCCTTGAGCGTATTCTGCTGCGATGTCGGCAGCGTCTTCATTTTTATATCTTTCGACCAGTTTTTTCTTTGTTCCGACATAACCTTTTTCAATATTAGAGCGTATTTTGTTTCTGATAGTCAGAGCATCAATTACGTTATCCATAGCATCAGATTTAAGAGCTTCTTTGTTGAAACCAAAATACATATTTGCATCTTTCAATTCTTGTTTTACAATATCTCTGATTTTCTTTGCTTTTATAGGGTCTTCAATTGCATAAACTTTATTAATAATATCATTAACAGTAGGAACCCCTAATCTTTCCGTGGTTTCTACATATTCTGCCTGGATTCTGTTTAACTCTTGTTGAAGATATAGAATTTCTTTCATATCTTCTGTAAGTGTTACTTTAGACTCTTTAGAATTTGCGAGTTTTGCTTTATGGATTTCTTCATCGCTGTATTTTCCCAATTTGTTTTGGTATTTTTTTATTTCTTTTTCAAGTTTTTCAACTTCTTTCTTTTCATCTTTTGTTAATTTAGTTCCTGGTTTAACAAGAGGTTCCCCGTTATAACCTTCAACAGCCGCTGCTGCTTCCTGAACAGTTGTAACGCTCAAACCTAATTCTTTGGCTTTTTCTGCGTATACTAACATTGCACCTTCAGCAAGGTTTCTTTTTGCTTCGGCTTTGTCTGCTTTACCTTTTTCTTCAAGTTCTTTTGCTTCTTCCATCAAAGAAACATAATCTCTTCTGATTTTGTCCAACTCCTTTGCGTCAGATTTTTTGATAAATCTTGCCTGTACAATTGGATTACTGTTTAGTTGTACTTCTCCTGTCATAATAACATCCCCTTATATTTATATCCTGTGTTACTTATATAAAGTATTTCTGTTTTATAAAATTGCTAAAAATTTAAAATATGATTTAATAAAATGACGCAAATATCTGATAATTAAGGATTTTCGCTTTGTTAACAAAACTTAATATAGGCTATATATAGTATATACTTTATTAATCTGCCCAAATAATCGACTAAAAGAGTGATTATTTTTTATATATAGTTTGCTATACTTTTTATGAGGTAAAGACGTGAATAAGATTGAACTGCAACAAAAAATTCAGGAAAAAGAGCATCAAATCGAAAAGCTAAAAGATGCGGCAGAGATTTCGCCGGTATGTGCGGAATTGTATAATAAGGCTATTTTAGAGAAGGCAATTCTAAAAGATGAATTAAAAAAACTTTCCGAGCCTGCCGTGTCCAAAATAGCAGATAAGCTAAGAGCTGTTATGCCCTTTGGTGAAAAGAGAATCTGTGATTATTTTAAAGGTTAGTGTTTAATATATAGTTAATCATTTGGCGTAATGCGTTTCCGCGGTGTGAGATGTTGTTTTTATCCGTCTCATTCATTTCAGCAATTGTAATATTGTAATTTTCAGGAACAAAAACAGGGTCATAGCCGAAACCGTTGTTTCCGTGAGGGGCATTTGTAATATGTCCTTTGCAAAACCCTGTTGTCCGGTTTAGAACTTGTCCGTCCGGTGAAACTAACGTCATACAGCAAATAAATTGTGCATTCCTGTTAGAGATGTTTGACAGCTCTTTTAATAATCTTTCTATTCTTAGAGTCCGGGTTTCTGCATATCTTGCTGAATAAAGCCCAGGGGCTCCGTTTAAGGCTTCGACGCAAAGCCCTGAATCGTCTGCAAGAGATACTTTCCCTGACAATTTCGCTGCTGCTGCAGCTTTAATATAGGAGTTTTCTGCAAAAGTACTGCCTGTTTCTTCTGGATTAAAACCTTCTGGCGGTAAGATAAAACTTATACCGCTGCCTTCCGCTATCTCATTTACTTCTTTGAGTTTATTTATATTATTAGTTGCAAATACTATTTCCATAAATATTAACCACCCCAGCGGCGATTTCGCGTCCCAAATTCTATAATTGCGTCGCAAAGAGCATCTTTGTCAAATTCCGGCCAGAATTTTTCGGTAATATAAATTTCAGAATAGGCAATTTGCCATAAAAGGTAGTTTGAAACACGCATTTCTCCGCCTGTTCGGATAAGTAAGTCGGGGTCAGGAATTCCGGATGTATAAAGTACATTAGAAATATCATCTTCTGTTAAATTAGCCGATGTTAATTCTCCTTGTTTGATTTTATTTGCCAGTGACTTGAAGGCGTGCAGCAGTTCTGCTCTTGCTCCGTAATTGAAAGCTATTTGTAACCTTACTCCGGTGTTATTTTGAGTCTTTTTTATTGCGTTATCAATAACTTTTTTCAAGTTGCTGTTTAAAGCGTTTGTATCTCCGATAAAATTTATAACAACACCGTTTTCATGCATTTCATCAAGTTCATTTTTTAAGGTGCTGGCAAGTAAATCCATTAGAAAATTTACCTCTTCTTGTGAACGATGCCAATTCTCTGTTGAAAAAGCATAAACTGTAAGATATTTTATTCCCAAATCATCTGCAGCTTTTATAGTCTTTTTTAAAGCCTTTACGCCCTCTTTGTGTCCTATTGCGGACGGAAGGTGTTTATGTTTAGCCCAGCGTCTGTTTCCGTCCATAATTATGGCTGCGTGTTTGAAGCCGGTTTTCTTTATTATATCTGACGCTATCTCTTGTTTATTTTCCAATACTACCATAATAAGAATATATTACTACAAACATATATTTATTTTTAATAAGTTGTGCATTACAAATAAAAAAATTTATGCTACAATGTAACTTGTATAGAGGAGTTAAATATGAAGAGAACTAATAGATATATATTATTGTTGTTATTAATTTTGGGGGTAGCTGTTCAAACTCCTGTTTTGTCTGAACCTGTTGCGACAAAGGCTGCGGATGAGGCTCCCGCGGTAAAGGTTGTGGTTCCTGCGGATGCTCTTAGGGTTACACCGCTTGCGCTGGTTGCAAATCCGGGGGCTTATCTTAATAAAACGGTTGTTATGAATGCAAGTTTTGATAAATTCTCAACGGTAGGGCTGGATTATCCTCCGGCATTACGTAAAACGGAAGAGTATATTAGTTTTATGGTCTTTAGAGAAGATACCGTACATGATATTCCGCTGTCGGAATTAAAATTATTTATGAAAAGAGAAGATGCGCAAAAATTTATAGAGCTTAAGTCTAAAGATTCCGTAAAAATTGTAGGTAAAGTATTTTCTACGGCACTCGGTGATCCGTGGGTAGATGTTCTTTCTATGGAGAGTATTAAGAAATAACTGGAGTTAGTATGCCTAAAAATGATGTTTTTTTGACCATCCATGGTCATTTCTATCAACCGCCCAGAGAAAATCCGTGGCTGGAAGCTATTGAGTTGCAAGAAAGTGCCGCTCCTTGCCACGATTGGAATGAAAGGGTGTGTAAAGAATGTTATAATCCTAATTCTGTATCTAAGATTGTTGACAGTAAAAGCCGTATCTTGGATGTTGTCAATAATTATGAATATATGAGTTTTAATTTCGGTCCTACGCTTTTATCCTGGATGGAAGAGTATGCTCCGTTAACTTACGAGCGGATTATTAAGGCTGATATTACAAGTATTAAAAAACATAACGGTCACGGTAATGCAATAGCGCAGGTTTATAACCACATGATTATGCCGCTTGCAAATGAACGCGATAAACAAACTCAGGTTAAATGGGGGATAAAAGATTTTGAATACAGATTCGGGCGCCTTCCTGAAGGTATGTGGCTTGCTGAAACAGCCGTTGATGATGATACTTTAAGGGTTCTGGCAGAAAACGGGATAAAATTTACAATTCTTTCTCCTTTTCAGGCGCAGAAAGTGAAAAAAGAGGGTGATAAAGATTGGGTTGATGTAAGCTGGGGAAATATTGATCCTGCCCGTTCTTACCGGTATTATATAAAATCTGCACCGGGTAAGTATATTGATTTGTTCTTTTATGACGGTGCTATTTCCCGTTCCGTAGCTTTTGATGAAATACTAAAAGACGGTAATAAATTTGTAAAACGACTTTCTGACGGTATTTCAGATTTAAGAGATTATCCGCAGATTGTTAATATTGCGACAGATGGCGAGAGTTACGGGCATCATACAAAATTTGGTGATATGGGGCTTTCGTATGCTTTCAAACTTAAAGTTAAAGATGCAGGTTTTAAGGTTACTAATTACGGTGAATATCTTGAAAAATACAGAAGTAACTGGGTTGTTGATATTAAACCGGTATCTTCATGGAGCTGCTTCCATGGGGTAGGGCGCTGGTGCGAAGATTGCGGTTGTTCAACCGGCGGGCATCCGGGTTGGAACCAAAAATGGCGTAAACCGCTAAGAGAAGCCCTTGACTTTTTAAGAGATGAAACAGTTACAATTTATAAAAATCACGCTAAAAAATACTTTAAAAATCCTAAAGAGGCAAGAGAAAATTATATTAATGTTATTCTTGACAGAAGTGAAACTAATGTCAAAAAATTCCAAGAAGAGTACTTTTTGTCTGAACTTGATAATGATATGAAAGTAAAAGGTATGAAGCTGCTTGAAATACAACGGCACGCAATGCTTATGTATACAAGCTGCGGTTGGTTTTTCTCTGAAATCTCCGGTATTGAAACCGTACAAATTATGAAGTATGCGGCAAGAGTCTTACAGCTTTTAAAATTCTTTAGTAAAAAAGATTTTGAAACGCCGTTCTTAGAAATTTTGTCTAATGCCAAAAGTAATATTCCGGAGTTTGGAAACGGCAGGGACATTTTTGAAAAGTTTGTCCGCCCGTCTATTGTTACCCCTAAACAAATTGTAAGTTTATGGGCTGTTTCTTCTATGTATCGTGATGTTGACGATGAAGAAATAGTATACAGTTATAAAATAAAACAAAACTCTTACAAAAAGATTTCTAAGGCTGATTCACAATTATTAATCGGTAATATTGAGATAGAATCCCAAATTACACGTGAACGGTTAAATATGATATTTGCGCTGTTACAGTTTTCTGACGGTGATTTTCATTGTGCAATTTCAGGGTATACTGATGAATTTACCGATATACGAAAAGAACTTATCAAAACTTATTTAACTTCGCCTGTTACGGAAATTTTAAGGCTGATTGATAAGTACTTCGGAGAAGAATATTTTACATTAAAAGATATCTTTATAGAAGCCAGAAAGAAACTGCTTGATACACTGCTGAAAGATAGAATGGAATCGTTTGCAAATACGTATGAGACATTGTATTCTGAAAGCAAAGGCTCTATTTATCAACTTCAGGCACTCGGGCTTGAACCTCCTGTTGAGTTTAAGCTGGTTGCGCAGTATGTACTTGCAAAGCAGTTTAATGCATTATTTGAAAATTCTAAAAATCCGTCTTTCGAAGCGATACAAAAAGCCATGGATATTAATTTTGAATCTAAACAGCTTGGTATTAATATTGATAAGACAGAGACTAACAAGATATTTTCTAAAAAAGTTGCACAGAGTGTTGCAAGACTTGCGTACTCTCTTGAAATACAGCAGGCGGAAGCTACGCTTGAACTGTTAAGTAATATTGAAGATATGGAATTGCAGGTTGATATATCTGATGCACAAAGTATTTATTTCAGTAAAATAGTAAGTTCGTTTGACGAAATTCTCTCACATATTGATTATACTTTAGATAAAGATTTTATCAGTATGTTGTTCGAAGTTGGTAAACGATTGAATATTAATACGGAATTTTATGAGCAGATGTTTAATAAAGCTCTGGTAAACGCAATAAACAATGAGTCTGAGGAGGATAAATAATGAAAAAGAGTTTAACGAAAATTTTTGTGGCGTGCTTTGCTTTGGGATTGGGTGTTGGTATAGGTGCTAATAATATGGCAATTTCAGACATCCCGGTCAACTTTAAAGTCGCTGTTGTTGATGTTGCCAAGATAGTATCTAATTCTCAACAGGTTAAAGCTCTTAAAGATGAGCAGCTTAAGAACAAAGAAGAACTTGAAAAGTATATTCAAATGGCGCGGAATGATGTAAATAAACAAACTGATGCCTTGAAAAAGAAACAAATGACAGACAGATATGACAGAGAACTCAATGCAAAAAGAAAAACTATGCAAATGGCGTATAACCAAAAACTGAAAAAGATAGAAGGAAATATAAATACAGTTATTGCACAGAGAGCAAAAGCAGAAGGGTATAATTTGATTTTATCAAAGAGCTCTGTTTTGTTTGGCGGTACGGATATAACAACATCAATCAGCCAGTATATAAGATAGTTTTAATTTAACCGTTTATGACAGCCGGTTTGTTTTCGCCGGCTGTTTTTTAGTATTTTTAATTCCCAGAAATAGCAGAGCTGCAAATATTATGCCGCAGCCGACTATTGAAATGTATTTATTAATACAGGTTTTAGGCTGATTAGTATCTTGAATTATTTTTTTATATTTTTGAATTTTTTTAAATAGTTCAGGGTATTTGATGTCGAGTCCCATAAGTTTAAATCTCTTTTCATAAATATCAAACATATTTATGCCAAAACCTTCGGATACAGCCCGGGTGTATTCATCAATATAATTTGGTTGAATTCTATATCTGTAGTTTTCGTATCCGTTTAGCCTATCTGCGTCAAAAACAATATTCCTTCCCAGAACATCAGTAAAGTAGTACATTGTATTTTTCCCTGCAAACGATTCTGCAGCTTTTGCCTGTGCAAATTTTTCAGGTGAGTTTAATAATGTTTCTTCCGGGATATTGTATGTATTTGATAAAATTTTTATTTGAGCTTTCTTTTTCTGACACAATTCGGTATATTTTTGGATATAAAACTCAAAGTTATCTTTATGATTAAATTGTTTAATGTCTCCGCCAAAAATATTCCAAAGAATGTTTACACTTTCTTCCTTTGTTAGTTTAGAAAAATCTACATCTTTAATTTCTGCAAAATTTTTTATCGGAAGAACATCCTGATTTCCGAGTCCTGCAACCAGATATTCAGGGGTAAAGCACTGATGATTAACAAATCCGTCTAAATATCCCCAGTGCTTATCCATGTATTGCATAGAATAAACTTTAGTCCGTTTTTTTATAAAATTTCTGTATTCATTATCGAGTATAAAATCTTGTTCTGAGGCTTCAAATTCATAAAGCAGGTTCTTTTCGTTGTATTTATTCCCTGTTACTTCTCTTATTGTATCCTCAATCATTTTTAACAGCGCGTCTGTATTGAGCCTACGCCGTTCAATATCTCCTGTTTTTGCATCTTCAAGCGCCGGACTGAGATATGCCCATGCAACATCAAATCTTATATTTCCGCTGTAGCGTCTGGCAAAAAGTTCGGTTTTTCTTTTAAGGAGTTTTGCAGCCGGGGAGTCAGGATTGAGAATTGTATTATAATCCAGAGCCGGCAGTCCCCAGCCAATTTCTTTCCCTTTCATAAAGGCTTTTGGAAACGCAAATGCTTCTGCCTCGCTAAACCCTATAAGCATATCGCCTGTTAGTTTTAGTCCTGCTTTTTTTAATTCATTTTGGGATTTGTTTAAAAATTTGTCAGCGTAGAATTGTTTAAATTTATAAAAACCAATATCATTGCTGTTCTCTGTTAATAGTCGATTTAGTCTTTCTTGCTTTGCCGGATTGTTATAATCAGGGTTATAGAGATGTTTGTCTTGTTCTTCCCAGTGCTTAAGTGTTGTTTTATATTTTTTTAGAAGGCTTTGATACAGTCCAAGAGGTTCTAACCAATCGTTGTTAAGTCTGCAAAATTCTCTAAATTCACTTGATAACTGTGAGTTCGCCGGTAGTTCTTTGAATCGTTCAAACGCTTTCTTTAGTATTTTTTCGTTTGGAGAATTAAAAGGTAAAATATTTTCCCAGTTTAAAATCTTATCTTTATTAGCCGCGGTATTACTATTGATTAAAGATTGTACTTCTGTGTTTGTAAGGAGTGCGCCATATTCAGGTTTTATCAGTTCGGCAGGCGGAATAAGGTGAGAGCCGAGAGAAAGTGCAGAGCCTGAGTACGGGCAGCAAAAACGGTTTTTAGGGGAAATATTGTATTCCCCCTGTGGGTGAACTTCGACGGTTGTAATACCGAGAAGTGTTTTCATATCATTAAGAAATTTAAGTCCTTCTTTGCTGTATAGGTAACCGATACCGGTGTCACTTCCTGTAGTGACCGGCAAACACGCGTCATGTACGATTAAAATATTTTGACCGGTGTGTCCAAGAAGATTTTGAATTTGCGGATGCAGTTTATTTACTTCCCGGGCTTCACTATTTTTTAATCGTCTCTGAAATGTAGTGTTGCTAATACAATTTACACGCATAAGAATCCCTGATATATTAATACGCTAAAACAATTTTTTTTGCCAGTATTTAGATTTTTTGTTACAAAATGAAACATTTTATCTCTTCTTTCGTCAATATTGATGTAGGGATTATGGAGGATAGTATATGGGATTTCCTATGAAAAGAGAGAAAGATGAGTATATTTACGAAAGAGATTTTAATATTGAAAATGATGACGTAAAAACATTCAGTTCAATAATGGATTCAGATGATTTATTGCAAATGTATCTCAAAGATGTGGGCAGAACAAAGATGATTTCGTCGGAGGAAGAGATGCTGCTCGGAAAACAGATACGAGAGGGAAAAGGTAAGGAACGCGAGAGCGCAAAACATAAACTCGTGAGTGCTAATCTCCGGCTTGTGGTGAGTATAGCAAAGAAGTATACCGGTCACGGGGTACTGTTTATGGACTTGGTTCAGGAAGGTGCGCTTGGACTGATAAGGGCAGCTGAAAAATTTGACTATAGAAAAGGTTACAAATTTTCAACTTATGCTACGTGGTGGGTAAAGCAGACAATGATACGGGCAATATCTAATACCGCCCGATTAATCAGGATACCTGTGCATATGCAGGATAAGATACGGAGGTATAAGAAAGCGTTTTCCAGGTTTACTTTTCAACATGGACGGGAGCCGAGTGATGAGGAGATGATGGTAATAACCGGATTTGATAAGAAAAAGCTAAAATTAATCAATGCAGCTCTTTCTAAAGATCCTATCAGCCTTGATTCTCCCGTGACGGAAGATTTGTCCGTAGAAGATTATATAGTTGATACTTCCTATAAATCACCGGAAAAAATAGCTTCAGATAAGATGTTAACTGAAGGTATGGATGAATTAATGAGTTATTTGAGCGAGCGGGAGAAAGAAATTTTGTCATGCAGGTTCGGAATAAATGATACCGATTATAAAACATTGGAGCAAATAGGGCAGAACCTTGGCTTTTCAAAAGAACGTATAAGGCAGTTGGAGACAGCAGCGCTCGAAAAATTGAGAAACCGGGCTGAAATTCAGCATTTCAAAGATTATATACGAAGTGAGTAATTAATATGCGGGAGATGTATTTCATCTCCCGCGCTGTTTTAATATCCTACTGACCACTTAAATACACGTTGTGATTTTTTCTTTTGCTGTGTATTTATATCAACGGAAACTTCAGGAGTTTCAATAACCATGTCGGCTTTTTGAAGAAAATTATTCTTTTGCATGGTCGCATCAACATTATTAAATGATTTGAGTTTATCAAGGCTGTTTTGTAATTCTGTATTTTCGTCATTAAGCATAATAGTTTGTCTGCTCAATTCATTTAGTTTAAGTTCGGTTGATAAAACAAAGTAGTAACTGGCAAAAGATACAATAACAATTAAACCTAACAGGATACATAATGTAGTATTAATTTTTTTTATCGCCATATCTCTAACGAAATTCTCCTTCGGGAAATACCCTTCAATAACACGATTAAAATCCGGTTTTACCAGTGGATTATCAGTAAAGTTTTGTTTACTTTTTAAGCTATCAGTCCTGCTTGCTGCTTTTGTCCTGTAATAATCATTATTAGCGAGTGATTGCGCCAATGGACTACCCCCATACTCTGATACATTTAGCCGCTCTGAGTTTTGCACTCCTTGACGGCGGATTAACTCTAATCTCCTCATCTGTCGGCAAGACCGGTTTTTTAGTTATGACCTCTATTCTTGGCGGTGGGCAGGTACATATTGGATTGTTGCATCTGCACTTTTGCGCCTCCTTTTTTAAAATATTTTTAACCAGCCTATCCTCTAAAGAATGGAAACTTATAACTGAAATTATACCACCTATATCTAATAAATCCAAGACTTCATTAAGAATTGTGTTTACATTTTTTAACTCGTGATTAACTTCAATCCTTACGGCTTGAAATACGCGTGTTGCAGGGTGAAGGTGCGATTTAATTTTAGGTGTGGCGTTAATTATAAGGTTAGATAACTCCATTGTTGTTTTAATCGGACATTTTTTCCTCTCTTCAACAATTTTTTTTGCGATTCTTTTAGAAAAACGTTCTTCGCCGTATTCGGAAAAAATCTTTACAAGTTCGTCTTCTTTGTATTTGTTAATAACATCATAGGCTGAAAAATCTGAAGATGTGTCAAATCTCATATCAAGCGGTGCGTCTTTAGAGAACGAAAATCCGCGCTCTGCTGTTGTAAGCTGATGATAAGATGCACCCAAGTCAAGAAGAACCCCGCCGTTTATTCTTGTAATCCCTAAATTATTAAGTACCTGCTTAATGTTAGTGTAGGAGGATTTTACAATAGTCAGGTTATTGTATTCTTTTAAACGCTCGTTGGCAGCACTTATTGCGTCGTCATCTATATCAAACGCAATTAGCCTCCCTGTCGGAGATATTTTTTGTAAAATATATTCGCTGTGTCCTCCTCCGCCGAGTGTACAGTCAACATATATTTTCCCCGGTTCGGGGTTCATTATCTCAACTGCTTCTTTTTTCATTACAGTATAGTGAGTAAACTCAGTCATTTTTAATCCCTAACTCTCTACCGGCATGGTATAATTATATTCCTTCTAAAATTCCTTCAAGAACAAGTTTGATATGAGCGTAATTAAGTCCTCCTTGCATATATGCCGCATAGGGCGGTCTTAGCGGTCCGTCAGCAGATAGCTCAATTGTTGAACCTTCTATAAAAGTTCCTCCCGCCATAATTACTTTGTCCTCATACCCCGGTACATCATCAGGAATTGGCGTGACATAAGAATTTACCGGTGAAAGCGCTTGAACGGTTTTACAAAAATGTTCAAGCGGTTCTTGTTTGTCGAATATAATAGTTTGAATAATATCCGTCCGCGGTTCGTCGTGCCGTGGTGTGGATTTGTATCCGATATCTTCAAAGACTTTGCTTGCAAGAACAGCACCTTTTACCGCTTCTGAAACTATAGAAGGTGCCATAAATAAGCCTTGAAATATTAAACGATGCTGATTTAGCATTGCTCCGCCCTCTGCCCCTATACCTGGAGCCGTGAGCGCCATTGCAGCCTGCTCTACATATTCTTGTTTACCGGCAATATATCCTCCGGTTTCAACAATCCCTCCGCCGGGATTTTTAATCAGTGAGCCTGCAATTATGTCGGCGCCTGCTTCAAGAGGCTCTTCTTTTTCTACAAACTCGCCGTAACAGTTGTCTACAAAACAAATGCAGTCAGGATTTTTGCTTTTTACAATACTTACTATTTTTTTTATTGTTTCAATATTTAATGATTTTCTTGTTGAATATCCTCTGGAACGTTGGATTTCTACCATAGTAACAGTTTTGTCGATAGAACTTTCAAGTCTTTCAAAATCTACTTCTTCTGTTTCGGTTAGTGGAATTTCGTCATAAAGAATTCCGTGCCCGATTAAAGATTCCCGTTTCCCGCCTGTTGTTCCTATTACTTCCTGCATTGTATCGTATGGCGCACCAGCAACAGAGATTAATTTGTCTCCGAATCTTAAATTGCCAAATAATACACAGGAAAGTGCATGAGTGCCGGATACAAAGTGATTTCTGGCAATGGCGGCTTCTGCGCAAAATACCTGTGCAAATACTTTGTCCAAAACTTCTTTTCCTACATCATCGTGTCCGTATCCTGAAACAGTGTAAAAATGTTCAGGTGCAACTTTGTTGTCAATAAACGCCTTAAGAACTTTTTTCTGGTTATAGTCTCTTATATCATCAATATACTCAAATTCTTTGGTTAAAGATTTTTCGGCTTGTTTTAAATCGTATTTCATATCCCCTCCAATTAAATCATAGCAAAAAAATACAAAAAAAAGCGTACCTGAATAAATCCAAGTACGACTTCGTAATTGTGAGGATAAATAATATTTAAGTAAGATTAAGATTTTAATTATGCACCGAATTTAGGAGCCTCTTGTGTTTGGTTAGAGAGGGCTGACTCAATGCTTTCTAATCTGGATTGAGCATAAGACAATTGCGCTTCATTAGATTCTTGTTCTATGTCAATTAATGTATCTTCTTCATTCAACGGTGCAAGAGCCATTTCTTCTTCATCTTCAAGGGCTTGAGTTTGTGCCTCTAACCAGATTGATACCTGGTCATTGAAGTTTGTTGTCATTGTGCTGGTGTACTGTTGTATCATTTGCTTTCGCATTGCCATTGCCTGATTGGCTTGCATTTGAGCATTTTGTGCCTGGCTGTATGCATTTTTATATTCTTCACTTTGTATAAATTTGTTATATTCTTCTTGTAATGTTTTATAATCAGCCGATTCTGTATAATTTTCTTTTTTAGACATTTCGCTGAACCGGTTTTGATATTTTTGGTATTGCTCGTATACGTCCGAATGTGAATTTTTCATAAAGTATTCAATCGGCATCATCTGACATTGTTGAGCGGCTGCCATTGAATAATTGTTCATAATAGAGTTGGTCATTGATGTCATTCTTTTGGCTTGCGCTTCAAGTTTTGATTGCTTCCTTGCAAAAGATTTTTGTACCGTTTCAATCCGTTTGGTAATTCTATCCTTGCGGGTACCAATAGTAGTTTGAGCTAAGGTCAACTTGTTGACTTTTCGCTTCAGGCTCATTTTTTGATGTAGTAATAATAAATATGCCATTTGCTTCTATAGCTCCGTGTATTTAGTATCCTCATATATATAAAGTATTTCTTATATACTAAAATTGCCAAAAGTATATAATTTTGTTACAAAACTTTACATTTAACTTTAATTGCTTTTGTATATACTTTTGAGCTCTATGATTAAGTCCTGTATAAATTATTTTCAAATCCTTTTGTATTATAATAATTTTATGCGCAGGTTTAATAAGTATATAAGATTAGAGCTACTTGTGTGGATTATAGCCATACTTATTGTTATTCTTGCCGCATCTTTGTTTTATAGACATTCACAGAAACAATACGAGACGCATAAAATATTTATGTCTGATATAGACGGACTTATTATCGGGTCACCGGTTAAACTTATGGGGGTTCAAGTCGGATATATAAATGATATAAAGATAGTTGATGATAATGTTTATATAAAATTTATAATTAAAGATAAAGATTTGCATCTTCCGTGGGGAACGACAGCTACAGTTGAATTTAGCGGAATGGCAGGTTCTCGCTCTCTTGAGTTGTATCCTCCTGAATCTGCTGCTGATGGTGAAAATGTCGACTATATAAGAGTTGTAAATCCTACAAGGTTAAGCAAGTCTTTAAGTTTGTTGCATGAAATGTATAACAAATTTATGGATATTTGTTTTGGAATTTCTGCGTTCAGTGCAAGTATAAATGCTGCTGATTTAGATTTGGAACTTCCTGAGAATAACAATAATTTACAATTCGTAAACTTCCTTGAATTTGCAAATCGTTGGTTAGATAATTCTAATAATAAAGCTAGTGAATTAAGAAAAAAATGGCAAAAGGATAAATAAAATGGAATTTAAGAATGTTTTTGTAATTTCAACACCCGTGGTTAATGAAAACCTTTGTATATTAAGAAGTAAATATACGGATACTATGGGCGTTAAATGTGCAACGCGTCAAATAACAAATATATTATTATATGAGGCATCCAAAAACCTTCCTCAGATTGATACAGAGGTTGAGACGCCGCTTATGAAATTTACTACAAAATCTATTGACAGGTCTTTGAGAGTTATAATATCACCTATATTAAGAGCAGGACTTGTGTTTACCGATTCAGCATCGGATATGCTTCCCAGGGCTGAAATCAGACATATCGGTATGTATAGGGATGAAAAGACGCTTAAACCGGTATGGTATTATAATAAGCTGCCGGAAAAATTTGATAATCCTGAAAAAACTTATGTTTATTTAACTGATCCTATGCTTGCAACAGGTAATTCTCTGTTAGAAACGATAAAAATGTATGAAGGTAAAGGGCTGGATGTTTCGCATATCAGGTGTGTATGTTTAATAGCGGCTCCTGAAGGTCTTAGAAATATTAAAAACTCTTACCCGGACATAGAAATATTTACAGCGGCTATTGACCAATCACTTAATGAAAACGGTTATATTTTACCGGGTTTAGGCGACGCCGGTGACAGGATTTTTAATACGGTCAAATAATTATCTCATATTTTTAGGCGGTATTAATTTTAATGTTGCGCCAAGATAGTCACTCATACCGATTTCACTTTGCTGAAGGTATCCGCAATATTTTGATACATTAAAATTAGTATCTTGATCATAATAGGAATAGTTGAGTACGGTGTGTGTATCATCCTTGTCATAAGCGGCACAAAGTGACTGCCTGTATGATCTTGGAATAACCGGTTTATAATCCTCATCCGGAATGTGTCGTCCTACAATTCCGTTATCGGAATATGTCGGCAGTACTTCTACGTTGTCAATAATATTTAGATTTCTTGAATCATAAGTGTAGTTTGTTTTATCGTTACCCACAAGAATCAGTATTGGACCGCAGCCTGATGGATCACCTGCATGTTTTTGCCAGGTTGTGTCGTCATGTCGCAGATATCCGCAGTGGTATACACAATAGTATTTAATTTCTCCGCTCGGGTTATCTTTTGTTTTTATGGTTGGTATTGTTACTTCTATTTTATCAAAATAGGGGTCAGTATCCCCTACGGGAAATTCAATTTTTGCACCCATAAGATCACCTTCTTCAACAAGGCTGTCCCAGTAGTTCTTGAACGCAGCACGTATATCCTCAACCGGACCTATTTCTCCATTTTCCGTAGTTGTTTCGTGTTTCCTAAGGTAAATAAAACTGTCGAAGGCTGTCGTTAAAGCATTAAATGTGCGATAGTAGTGCAGGTTATATGCATTCCGCAGACTTACCTGTCCGGCACCGATACATAATGCTACCAGAATTCCTATAATCATTAGTACTAATAGGATTTCTGCAAATGTAAATGCTTTTTTCATTGTAAGCCCTCCGGAAATTCATTGTATGTATATAATATACCACATTTTTGTTTAATTCTATCATTTGTTACATTTAAAAGAGTATTGTTTTCCTTAACGGCATATACCGGAATATCCCTTTTTATACATTCAAATACCGGTATTGATCCCAAGGAATTGTGCGGCATAAGTAAAAAGTCAAGATTATCTATTGTGTATCCGTCATTAGAATTTATAGCCGGTGCATTTTGCAGTCCCAGTAATATACAGGGAAGAAATGTCGGGGTTATATATTCGGCTGAACATCTGGCATCTACTATATCCGTTGAAATACTTATATCATCAAAGGCAGGAGAATGTGCACACGGGATTTTGAGTTCTCTTGTAATATAGTGTGAGATTATTGCTTCCACTCCACCAATCGGGTCAACACCGATGCCGTTAGAGTAATCTGTAGAATTATCTTCCTCAAATCTGCATACTACGGCAATAGCATCAGCTCCGTTATTGATTAATTTTTTAGCACTTCTAATTAGTGTTTCCGGTGATGTTATTCCGCCGGTTGAATAATTCCCTTTATTTTCAAAATATACACCTACAGGCTCATCCGTTATTATGTACTCTGTTACATTTACTCCGTAAACGGTTTTTACTGCGTTAATAGTATTTATATGTACGTTTAAAACTCTCTGCGGGATAGCTTTGTCAAAAATTACACCGATTTTATTATTTGTTCTTGGTGATAAGGAGATATTACCTTTAAAAAACTCATCTATAGCGTATCCTTCTACATAAAGCATGTTTGGCGTTATACCTGAAAAACATCCGGCATTAACCACATTCGGGTTTACTATAAGTCTGGTGTGCTTTGCAATTTGTCTTGCATACACCGAAGCGTCGCCGGCAAACCCGCCTATTGATGCGCCTATTCCTGTCGGTACAATAAAAGCTCCTAATTTCTCCATATATATATTATAAAACCAAATACTCCAACTGTATACCCTTATATGGTAATGAATTTCATTACAAACGAACACATAATTTAGAAGTTAGTTTTCTCGGAAAGAGTGTATCTGAGAAAAAGGAGGTAAAAATGACGATAAAAAAACTGACTGTG
>CASELB010000047.1 GCA_949288685.1 uncultured bacterium | reverse complement strand
TATATATGTAAGTCGGTCACACCAAATGACAGATTTCGGGGTTACGAAAGATTTATAAATTTTTGCATTCTTGATGGGTCGGCTTACATCTTATAATTTTTTATTATAACTTTTTTTAGTTTTGTTTCGACAAAAACGCCCTTGCGGGCGTTTTTCGCATTGTTATTTAACTGTAAAAATTTCAGGAAAGTCTTTAGGTGTAATTTCATTTTTCCCTATAAAAAGCCTGTCGCCTTTTGCAATTGATATTGTTTCAAAACATTCTTTTAAATCTTTCAGGCATCTTACTGTTTGCATTCTTAAATTTTCGCCTCTTCTAAAACATGAACAAATTGTCCAGGTATCATCTTTAACAGAATAACTGTAGTGTGACTCAGAGTTTTCGTATTTGTGTTTTTGGAACAGCGAAACATCTTTTACCCGTTCAAGAAAAACTTTTTTCAATCTTGTAAACTGCGATATGGAATAAGGATTTCCTTCCAAATCTTTGCTTCCGATAAGGAGTCCGCGTTCAGGATTTTTAACGTACCGTAAAAGTGAATTCACAATATCCGGAAACTTTTTATTGTTAATTATATCATCCCAGAGATGGAAACCTTCTGCTTCTACATGCGGATTAACAAGCCCTCCGCCTGTGCAGGTTCTGATGTTAAGTGTGTAAAACTCTTTGGCTTTCAGAATATTGGGTTTGTCGTGAAAAAAATCAATATAATTTTTTTTCTCCATTTTCCTGTATGCCGGCAAATCTACGAATTTAATTTTTGACTTAAATGTTATTGAATTATTGTTCATAGTTTATTTAAAACAAAAGAAAATTATAATTGCTTAAATTTGATATTACAGGTTAACATTTTGTAATAATATCAATTTAAAATCTAAAAAGATTTTACATGTTATAATTTGTTTAGCGAAAGGGGCATACACAGAATATATATGGAAAAACCGGATAAGATAAAAGTCAGAGGGGCAAGGGTTCATAATTTAAAGAATATAGATGTAGATATTCCGTTAAATAAAATTGTCGGTGTTGCCGGAGTGTCAGGGTCAGGCAAATCATCGCTCGCGCTCGGTGTGTTGTATGCGGAAGGTTCAAGGAGATATTTGGAAGCTCTTTCAACATATACAAGACGAAGGATGACACAGGCTGCAAAAGCGCAGGTTGATGAGATTTTATATGTTCCTGCAGCTCTTGCACTACATCAGCGTCCGGGAGTTCCGGGGATAAGGAGTACATTCGGCACAGGAACTGAATTGTTGAATAGTTTAAGGCTTATGTATTCAAGGCTTGCTAATCACAGGTGCCCTAACGGGCATTATCTTGAGCCGACACTCCTTGTGGCAGCCGGTAAAGAACTTGTCTGTCCTGTGTGCGGAGAACATTTTTACGCTCCGGGGGCGGAAGAGCTTGCTTTTAACAGTCAGGGCGCGTGTGAATGCTGTGGAGGTGTAGGCACGGTAAGGACTGTAGATGAAACTACACTTGTTCCTGATGAAAGTTTAACTATTGATGAGGGGGCTGTGCTGCCTTGGAATTCCTTAATGTGGTCGCTAATGACTGATGTTTGCAGGGCAATGGGGGTTCGTACGGATATACCGTTTAATCAACTAACCAAAGAAGAGAGAGAAATAGTTTTTCACGGTCCTGCGGAGAAAAAACATATTTTTTATAAAGCAAAAAATTCAAATCAGGCCGGAGAAATAGATTTTACTTATTATAATGCGGTGTATACCGTTGAAAATGCCCTTAAAAAAGTTAAAGATGAAACCGGAATGAAAAGGGTTGAAAAATTTTTAAAAGAGGATATTTGTCCGGCATGTCACGGTACAAGGCTATCTTGGGCAGCACGTGCGCCAAAACTACGCGGAATCTCGCTGGATGAAGTTTGTACAAAAACTCTTTCCGAATTAATAAAGTGGGTGGATGGGGTACCATTATCATTGCCTGAAAAAATGCGTCCTATGGCGGAATCTATATGTGAGTCGTTTCAGGTAACGGCAAAACGGCTTATGGATTTGGGGCTCGGTTATCTTTCGCTTGACCGCGCTGCCTCTACACTTTCAACCGGTGAAAGACAGCGGATGCAGCTTGCGCGTTCTGTAAGAAATAGGACAACAGGTGTTTTATATGTTCTGGATGAACCGTCAATAGGACTTCATCCGGCAAATATTAAGGGGTTAAATGCTGTAATGCATGACCTTGTCTCTGACGGGAATTCTGTTATTCTGGTTGACCATGATACACAGATTTTATCGGAATCTGATTGGATAATTGAACTGGGACCTGAGTCAGGTGCTGATGGCGGACAGGTTATTGTTCAGGGAACAATACGGGAGATTATAAAAAATCCTGTTTCAAAAATCGGACAGTTTTTGAGCGGTAACAAAGACAAAAATATCCGCCCGCACGTTACGGAAAGAGAAATGTTTGATAACGGTGAAATTTATCTTTCAACATCTGATATTCATACGGTAAAACCTCTGGATGTTCATATTCCTAAAGGGAGACTTACTGTTATTACCGGTGTCTCAGGTTCGGGTAAAACTACTCTGGTACTTGAGAGCCTTATTCCTGCGCTGGAGAGTAATATCGCAGGGAAAAAACTTCCTGAACATGTTAAAGCTGTTGAGGCAGACGGTATTCAACATATAAAACTTATTGATGCAACACCAATAGGTATTAATGTTCGTTCGACGGTTGCAACTTATGCAAATGTGCACGATGAACTTAGAAAGGTTTTTGCAAAAACGCAAGCAGCAAAGGAATTAGGCTATAAAGCCGGAGATTTTTCATATAATACAGGCTCATTACGCTGCCCTACATGTGACGGAACAGGCAGTATAAGCCTTGATGTTCAGTTTTTGCCGGATGTTGATATTCCATGCCCGGACTGTAGGGGCGCGCGCTATTCCAAAAAGGCGGAGAGTATTAAATATATTTCTAAAAATAAAGAAGAATATTCATTGCCGGAGATTATGGCTATGGATATTAACCATGCACTTGAAGCGTGCAAGGATTTGAATATTGTAAAACAACGATTGCAGGTGTTAAAGGATTTGGGGCTTGGCTATCTTACGCTTGGCGAAGCTACTCCCAGTCTCTCCGGCGGAGAAGCACAACGGTTAAAACTCGCATCAGAGATGGGAAGAAGACAGGAAGATTCAGTATTTGTATTTGACGAACCGACAATAGGTCTCCATCCGTTAGATGTTCGTTCACTTCTTGGCGTTTTTCAAAAATTGATAGATAATAACGCAACCGTAATAGTTATAGAACATGATTTGGACGTTATCAGAAATGCGGACTATATAATAGATATGGGACCGGGCGGCGGAGTAGACGGCGGGGAAATTGTTGCTGCAGGTACTCCTGATAAGATTGTTTCTTGCACGGATAGTATTACCGGAAAGTATATTTGAGATAATTGATTCTGTAAGCTGTTATGCTGAACATGTTTCAGCATCTTTCAAGTGTGGAAGTATAAAACTTTATTGAATTAGTAAATCAGGGAAAGCTGCTGGACAAATGAGTTTGTTTCAGGTTTAATAAATAAAAAGAAATTTAGTGTTTATGAGTATAAGGGGGTAAAAAATGAATGTAAAAAAATTGTCACCGGTTGCAGAATTTTTAAGAGCAAACCATGCAAAAGCAAAAAACCATAATATTTATCGTGCGTATCCCAGTGGTATACCGGTAAAGTCCTGTGAATTTTATGATCCAAACGGGAAATATTTGGGCAAGATGTCAGCTACAGCAGGAAAAGTCGGAAAAACACCCGCTTTTGCAAATTTTAGAACGCTTATAGAAACAGTAGACGGGTATAAAGCAGGATTTAGACAGCTTAAAGAAAATACTATATATTTTGCAAAAGTTCTAGGCGAAAACGGTAAAAAAGAAAGCTATTTGCCCGAAAAAATGATTAAAAAACAAATAGTTATTGATAATCAGGGGTACAGGACAGAAGATGTTTTTGAAAGAACTATAAGCAGTAATTTAAAACTGGTAAAGAAAAAGGATGAGAATGCATACGGGTATGTCTCACAGAATGTTTATCAGGCTGAAGAACCTGTTAAATATCAGGAAATACAAACAGCTCATAATAAAATAAAATCTGATAAGTTTTAAGGCTTTTTAAAACACCGGCAGAATATAAGAATTCTGCCGGTGTTTGTAATATAATTTTTTTGTACTAGTATTAAAATGCAGTATTATATATGTTATAGGATAATAAAATGAAAATATCAGCAATCAATAATACTAATAATTATCAAAATAAGTCTTTTCAAGCAAAGTTTGCTCGTTCAGAATCTTTGCTATGTGCTTTTAGAACTGCTGCGTTCGATCACGAATATCATTACCAAAAATACTACGGAGAGAGTCCGGCAAAAGCTGTGTGTGAAAGTTTTTTGCTTGCGGTAAAATCTCTTTTAGAAAATGGTAGCAACGAAAAAATAAATGTACATGTATCAAAAGACTGTTCAGATCGTGGAGAAAGAGTGATTAAAAGGGTTATCACGATTGCAAGAAAAAGAAATCCTGAATTTGATAGTTTTAAAATCGAACATTCTGATGGGGTTATGTATGGCAAGAATACCGTTACCCCCGAAGAATTATCAGCTATAACCCCTGAACTTGATAAGCTGACACAATTAGATAAAACTTCTCCTGATGTTGTGGAGCGGATTCGTCAAATTAATTCAGATATTGAAGATAAACTGCACAAAGTTTTTGAGAAAAATTTAAAAGCACTTGAAAATAAAATATTTAATACATAGTTAATTAGACAGGCGTAATCCGACAGTTCCTATTATTAATAAACTTAAAACTTGTTTATGTAATAGCAAAAATTATTTTGAATTTTGATTTATTTACTATAATTCCATCTAGCATTTTCATAATAACTTATGTTATTGAATATATTTCCTGAAATTTTTTGTAGTATGCAAGATAATCCGGGCTTATTCCTCGCTTTTTTGTTAACAAATTTTGTACAAGTGCAAACGTTTGATAAGAAACAGAACTATCCTCACAAAGCCCGACTTCTTTCCCTGCAATATAGCATTTTTT
>CASELB010000046.1 GCA_949288685.1 uncultured bacterium | reverse complement strand
TGATCTGTTTGACAGTCATAGTTTCAAAATCGACAGATTAAGAAACGGTAATTTCAATCTTATTTATAAAAATGATGACGAAATAGAAGCCCTCGCTTTTTCAAAAGACGGTAAATTACTAAGTAAATTTGAGGCTTTTAAACAAAACTCACAGGAACCGCCTTATAAACAGCCTTTTGGACCCAATAGTTTAAAATCTTTACCGGAAAATACAGATAATAAAATTGTAAAATTTAACAACCCTCTGTCAGATAAAGAGCTTGATATGGTTAAAACCTTAATTGCATCTACTATACCTGGTTTAGAAATAGTTGATGCTAAACAAAATGGCAATGATGTGATTTTTAAATATAATTATGGCGATCATTTCCCTGAAGGAAAATATACTATAAAACTTACAAACACAATCGGACTAGATTTTACGAGAAAATCAGGTTCAGACTCCTCTTTTGAAGGGCTAAAAATTCATACCTTAGAAAATGGAGGGTATGCCTGCTGTACATCAAACATGGCTTTTTGGGGGTCTGATTACGGTGTAAAATATTTTGATAAAGATTTGAATATGAGAGATGAAGATTGGTACAGACAGGATAAAGCCATAAGGGACAAAATTAAAAAGGAATTATCCGCCGCCATGATGGAAAAAGCGCTTGAAAATATCAAAAACGGCAGACCGGCACATTTTAAACTTGGTGATAACAGTGTAGTAATACTTCCAAAGGTGGGGCAGATGGTTGTAGGTGAAACTTCATTAGGGGTAAGAGCAAAAACTTCTTTTGATGAAGTAAGAGAAGCCATAGATAATTTACCTGCCGCAGTAAAAGCCGGTATAATAGTTGTATCTGTTGCTGTCGGTGCTCATGTGCTTGATGCAATAGTATTTCCGTCTTTCCTTGACGGGGCTGCAGCTATGGGGGTAATCCCTGCAAGCGTCGGGGCTGCATTGTAATATGATATAGTAACATAAAGACCGGCTGAGATTATCAGCCGGCCTTTTTAGTGATTAGAGAATTTAGTGAATAAATTATTCAACTGTAAGTTTTTTTGTATTATTTTTTTCAGCAGAGAGTTTTGGTGCTTGAATATCAAGGATACCGTGTTCAAGTTTAGCTTTTGTTTTTTCAACATCAATTTCTTGCGGGAAGTAAACAGTTCTTGAATATTCGCCGTAACGGAATTCTGATTTTCTGTACCCTTTAGTATCCTCTTTGTGTTCTTCGTGACGTTTAGCATTAATTGTAATATAGTTTTTATCAATGTCGATGTCCAAATCTTCTTTCTTAACCCCCGGTAATTCAGCTTTTACACTGTACTCGTTATCTTTTTCGTGTAGTTCTACAGGCATTGCATACTTGTCTGTTTCTTCGTTTAGTATATATTCAGGGAAAAAGCTGTCAAAGTTTCTGTTCAATATTGAACTGATTTCGTCGTTTACTGATTTAATAAAGCCGTCAGGTGATTTTTTAATTAAGAATTTCATAATGTACTCCTTTCATCTTTCATACATTTTCTTTCTACACTTATATTATTACTCTGTTATTCAAAAACTCTGTTTTTTTAACCAAAATTTAACAATTAGAGAAATATAATAATAAAAACTTGAAAAAAGGGTTATAAAAAGTTATGCTGGTATATATACTAAGGAAAGGGATATCTATATGAGGACAGTAATTGTAGGTGGCGGTGCTTGCGGGGCGAGTTGTGCTGCAAGATTAAGAAGATTGGATGAGAGTGCGGAAATAATTATTCTTGAAGCTACTGATGAAATATCAATAGCAAACTGCGGTCTGCCTTATTACTGTTCAGGGGTAATAAGTGACAGAGACCAAATGATTGTTGCACCGCCTTCGCAGTTTAAAAATCTGTTTAATATTGAGGTTAGACTCAATTCAAAAGTTACATCAATAAATCGTACAGAAAAGAGTGTCACGATTAATAATGACTATAGGCTTAAATATGACAATCTGGTGTTAGCATTAGGTGCATCTCCGTTTATACCGCCTATTGACGGGATTAGTAATAAAAAGAATTTTACGGTTAGAACATTAAGAGATACTGACAGGATAAAAGATTATATTTCTAAAACTCCGGTTAAAAATGCGGTAATAGCAGGCGGCGGATTTATCGGGATAGAGATGGCGGAAGCCTTTATAAAGTTCGGAATAAATACAACGATTGTGGAGGCAGGTTCGCAGATTTTGGCTCCGTTTGACAGTGATATGATTGCTCTTGCTCATAATGAGTTAAGAAAAAACGGATGTAAATTGATTTTTTCTGATGGTGTAAAATCTTTTTCCGATAATGAGGTTGAATTAATCTCCGGTCAAAAACTTCCGTATGATATCGGTGTAATCTCAATAGGCGTCAGACCTGATACAGAAGTTGCTCTAAATGCGGGACTTGCTGCGGGAATCGGAAATACTATAAAGACTAATGAATATATGCAGACCTCTGACAGTTCAATTTGGGCAGGCGGTGATAGTGTCGAAGTTCTTAATTATGTAACAGGGCAGCCGGCTGTTATTCCGCTTGCAGGACCGGCAAACAGACAGGGAAGAATTATTGCAGATAATATTGCCGCTCAAACCAATCCGGATTTAAAGTCCCAAAAGTATAAGAATTCATTAGGAACATCGGTTATAAAAATATTTGATATGACATTTGCCTCAACGGGTTGTAATGAAAAACAGCTTAAGTCCGCCGGGATAAAGTATTTAAAAAATATTGTTAAAGCAAATGACCATGCCGGATACTATCCCGGTGCAACTCATGTAGTATTGAAACTATTGTTCACTTCGACCGGTAAAATATTAGGTGCACAGGCAGCGGGTTTAAACGGAGCAGAAAAAAGAATTGATGTAATTTCTACCGTAATGCGGCTGGGCGGAACTGTACAGGATTTGATAGATTCAGAACTCTGTTATGCTCCGCCGTATTCAAGCGCAAAAGATGTAGTAAACATTGCCGGTATGTCCTCTAAAAATATTCTTGACGGACTGTTTAAACCCGCGTTTTTTGAAGATATAACGGAAGATGTCTTTCTTGTAGATGTTCGTTCGCCTGAATTGTATCAAAAAGGGCGGATTAAGGATGCGGTTTCTATTCCGTCAACGGATATCAGGGAACGATATAATGAAATACCTAAAGACAGGAAAATTATACTCTATTGCCGGCGCGGGTATAACAGTTATGTTGCGGCAAGAATTTTGACCGGATACGGATATACAAATGTGTACTCGCTTTGCGGCGGCAAAAGCCTCTATGATGAGTTGTTGCCGGATTCTATTGCAGAACAGCAGGCGTTGGTTTGATGTATAAAAGCAGCAATAAATTACACCTTACAATGGACTGTAGGGTGCAATTTATTGCACCATTAACCAATATTAATATTAGTTAATATAACTATTGACAATCCTTGATATATCAGCGTATACTTATCTTGAAAGGTAAAGATATGAAATTATACACCGTTTATACAAATTCATCATCCTCATCCTCCTCTAAGAACTTGCGGGGCGGGATGTTTTTCGGTGTGTAGTTTTTAACCGGATATAGATTTCAAAAGCCTCGCATATACAAGCGGGGCTTTTTTAGTGAGCAGACAAAAGGAGTGGTAACAGGTGGTAACAATCAACAGAATACAGACAGAAAACAGGAAGCCGGCTTTTAAAGGAGTTTTAGACGGAACATTCACTAATGTAATGCGTGTTCTTGATACCAATGAAATGATTAACGCAGTCGTTCTAGATGTCGGACCTATGTCACTGCCGAGAGCTTATATTGATGCTACCCAGCGTAATAAGTATGCTGGTATTGAAACACTTTCACGGGAACTGGAGGGTACGTTTATTAATTGTTTATCTGCCGGTGTGTTTGCAAGTCTGATTTCCTATTTTGCATCAAAATGGGTAAAACCGGAGGTTAGTATTAATTCAAATAGCTGGTACTCCAAAGATTCTTTAGCAGCGCTTCAAGCTGCATGGGAGGACGGCAAAAATCTTGAAGGTTATTCAAGGAATGTTTTTAATAATCTTTCAGGCGTTGACGGGCATAATGTAAATAAATTCAGTGAAATTGACTGGGATAAAGTTAATTGGGTAGATAAAGACCGCTGGGCAAAAATAAAATGGAAAAACCCTGAATATAAGGGTATTGAAAATAATTTAAAAACAGCAGACGGTTTTATAGATACGCTTGTTAGAATTATTGATGATAAAAAAATAGCCCGTGAGGATAAAGGTAATGTTTTACGTATAATGGAGGTTAGGCTTACAAATGCGCTCGGTGCTGGGCGGGATACAACATTAACCATAGGAAATAACAAAATTGCTGATAAATTAGAAAATATACTCCGCGATGCTTACAATATGGGAAATGATGTTTATACGAATAACAAAGTAAAACCTGCCGCAGCACTTGCAAAACTCGCAAAAATCAATAAGTTGAAGATTTTTGGCGCCCTTAGTGCATCGTGTGTTTTAGGGCTTACTAACCAATATATAAACAGAAAGATTACAGAAAAAAGGACAGGGAAAAAGGGGTTCGTGGGTGATGTGGATTATGAAACCCGCGCATGCGGTGCTATACAGAAGAAGGATAAATATCTTACGGCAAAAAAAATTATCGCTTCTGCTGGTATGATTGGAATGCTGCTTGCAGTAATGCGGGTTAAGAATTGGAAGGACTTTGTTCGAAAACTTGAATTTACCGGACCTGTAACAAGCGGAAACGCAATTAAGACCGTGTATGGTGCGAATATTGTCGGACGCTTTATGGCATCGGATAATTCCACTGAGCTTCGGGAAACTGTATTCAGAGATTATAACGGATTCTTAAACTGGCTGGTGTTCGGAGGCTTTGCCGCTAAAGGTGTAGCTAATTTGCTTGATAAAAAACGTGAAAATCTGTTTAACCATAAAAAGGAAGGCAAAGGTATTAAACACTGGCTAAACGATTTAACACTTAAAACTCACAATGAGCTTGCCGCAAAAGGAACGTCATTTGCAAAGAAAAATATCTGGAAACTAAATCTTGCACACGCAGCAGGAATATTATATTCTGCGCTTGCTCTGGGGATTGCACTTCCTGTTATTAATGCCGAATGGACAAAGTATAACGCCCGTAACAGAGAAAAGAACAAGCAAACAGTAAAACTTTAAAAAACGCCTTATCTGTGATATAATACCTTTGACTATTAAATAGAGGAGTTTTATTTTATGAGAATTAAGAAAGTCACATCTTTATTAGGTGTTCTGCTTGTATTATCGGTAGGTCTTATGACTGTAAAAGCTGCGGAACAATCTGATTTAAATCAGGTAAAACAACAACAGCAGCCGAAAGCAGAATTGCAAAAGCAGGAAACGGCTAAACCTCAGTATAAACCAATATCTGATGTCCGCCATGTAGTACCGCCTTATGATGAGCAAGATCAGGTTAATACAAAACAGCCTGCCGAGGTAGATTTGGAATCTTCTGCTGCACCATCAAATACGCTCGCTCTTGAAGAGCAAGAAAATGATACAAAAGTTGAAACAGACAATACAACTGCTGTTGAAAGTAAGGAAAATGCTGTTTCAGAAGAATCGGTTAATAATGAAAAACCCGCAGCAGATGTTAAATCCGATACCTCTGCAGTAAATAACGAAATCCCTGCAGCCGAAAGCCCGGAGCAAAAATCTGCGCCTGCTCAAAACCCGGAAGAAAAAACGATTAAACCTGTCGTTGAAGAAACAGTCGCACCGGCTCAACCTGCAACAGCAGTTGAAGAAATAAAACAAACAGAAAGCGGATATGAAGCTATAAAAAATAAACTCTGGTGTATAACTTTCCAGCTTGTATGGAATACTTTTATGGATAAAGTTACTCACGGACCTGTTCTTCTTGCAGGTGGTAATCCGCCGATTGCAAATGAATTAAATAAAAAATTATATACATCAGATTTACTTAATGAAAATTCTTACTATACAACATACGGAAAAATCAGTAAATCTTTGAAAAAACAAATTGAACGTTCTATCAAAAAGAAATTTGATGAAACAAGTGACATTTTGGATACAATTAATTGGGAAGCAAAAAATTCTTACCTTTTCTATGCAATGTTAAAGAAAGATTTTAATTTTGAAACTCCGTTTGATAAATTAAAATCAGCTCCGTTTAACGGAAGTACTGAAAATGTTAAATATTTCGGTGTTAATCAGGAAAGTGACAGAAAACTAAGAAAAAATGTACACGTTCTCTTCTATAATTCACCTGATGAGTATGCTGTAAGACTTGTTACAAAAGAGAAAGAAGATGTAATTCTGTATAGAACTGATAAAAAAGACAGCTTTGAAAACCTTTATTTATATGTAACACAGCAGGATGTATCTGAAAAATTTTCTAAAGAAGACAGTCTGATGGTACCTAATTTCAAGATTGATAAGACCATCTCTTATGATGAATTATGCGGGAAAAAAATTAAAGGTACAAATAAAGTAATTACACAGGCACTACAAACGATAAAATTTAACATGGATAACAAAGGCGGCACTCTTAAGAGTGAAGCGGCAATGGCAATTATGAGAATGTCTCTTGCTCCGGATATAGGTCGTAAATACAATTTCGATAAAGATTTCGTACTCTTCTTAAAAGAAGAAGGGAAGGATAAACCTTATTTTGCAGTAAGAGTTGATAATCCTGAATTTCTGGTTAAAGAGTAAGTAGTCAGGATATAAATAAACGGGGGCGGTTGTTTCACAACCGCCCCCGTTTTATTAAATAATTAATCAATATCCATATATTTTAAATTATCTGAAATAATAAAATCTGCAGAAACAGACTCTTTAATATCATCCATACTAAACATCGGATTAATTTCCGTAAGGACTAACCCGTCCGGTGTTACATCAAAAACACATCTTTCAGTTATAATTAAATCAACTTCGCGATAAGCAGTAAGCGGAAGTGTACATTTTTTAACGATTTTGACCTCCCCTTTGTTGGTATGTTCCATTGCTACAATAACGCGTTTTGAGCCGATAACCAAATCCATTGCACCGCCCATGCCGGGAACAAACTTATTTGGTATCATCCAGCTTGCAATACTCCCTTCTTCGTCAACCTGTAGAGCACCAAGAACAGTAGCATCAATGTGCCCCCCTCTCATCATAGAAAGGGCTGTAGCGGCATCATAAAAACATGCGCCTTTTTTTGCTTCAACACAAATACCGCCGGCATTAATAATTCTCTTGTCCATATTATCGCCGGTTGTGTTTTTACCAATCCCCAGCAGTCCGTTTTCCGATTGAAATATTACGTGCTGGTCTTCAGGAATATAATTAGCAACAGCGGTAGGAAGTCCGATGCCAAGGGTAACTACATCACCGCTTTTAAACTCTTTTGCCGCTCTTCTGGCAATAATTTCTCTTGTTTTTTCCTTAGAAAGAAGTGTCAATTCCATTTGTACTCCTATACAGTTTCTAAATCTTTTTCACGTTCAACAATACAGTCAATAAAAATTCCCGGTATAACTACTTCGTTAGGATCAATTTCGTCCACTATTTCATCCGCCTGAACAATGACTGTATCTGCAGCTGTAGCCATAACCGTATTCATGTTTCTTGTTGTGCCGTAGAAAGATACATTTCCGAAACGGTCAACTTTAGTTCCGTAGATTAGTGCAAAGTCAGCCCCAATTGGTTTTTCAAAAATATATTTTTTCCCATCAACTTCCATGGTCTTTTTACCGTTCTCAACAATAGTACCGACACCCGTAGGTGCAAGAACTCCACCTAAACCTGCTCCTTTAGCTCTAATACGTTCTACCAGAGTTCCCATAGGAGTTAATTCCACATCAATTTCCCCGTCATTCATCTGTCTCCCGGTTTCAGGGTTGGTACCTATATGAGTGGTAATTAGCTTTTTAATTTGTTTATTTACAATAAGTTTTCCTTTATCAGCATCGGGGTATGATGTATCATTACATATCATTGTGAGATTTTTTGTATTTTGTTCAACGAGTGCGTCTATGAGCTTATCCGGCACACCACAGCTTAAAAAACCGCCTATCATAACTGTTGCCCCGTCCTTAATCTTTTTAACCGCTTCTTTTGCTGATACTATCTTCTTCATTTACTTACCCCCATTTGATTGTAACATAAATATATGCAGATTGAAAACAGGATGTAAATGTTTATAACAAAAAACAACGCACCGGATAGAAATAACCGGCGCGCTGTTTTTTAATATTGTTCTTATACTAACTCAACAACTTTAGAGGTATTTCTTTCAGCGATTTCCATAAGACTCTTAATAACTGCAATCATACCGATTTCGGAAGTTAGTTTGTTAATGCAAGAGCCGCAGCCGATAGCAGATGCTCCTGATGCGAATGCTAAAGGTGCTGTTGTCGGGTTGATACCTGTTGCTGTCATAACAGGTATTTCTACATTCCTTACAAGTTCCATAGTATTGGAGAGTGTAAGTTCTGCTCTTTCAATAAGACCTCTTACCCCGTTTGAAGGTTCTTCGTTAGTGAAATGACCTTCTGTTTGGATAAGGTCAATACCTAATGATTCAAGTTCTCTTGCAAGAGTGATTTGTTCATTGATATCAATGCTGCCCGGGATAGTAACACAGAAGAATACATCTTCTTTGTTAATCAGGCTTAAGGTTTGTTTAGCAAGATTAAGAACGTCCTCAGCTGAGAATGATTGTCCTTTAGCATAAAGTGCGTCAAAATTGCCGAGTTCTATAGCGTCAGCGCCTAATTCAACAGCATTTGCAAGTTCTTCAGGCTTAACGGAAGAAACGAAGATTGGTAAATCAGTCATTTCTCTTGCCATTTTTATAATATCAGCATCAGCACAGATATCAATAGCAGTTGCGCCGGCTTTATCAGCAGATGCAACAACTTTTCTTACAGAGTCTTTATCAAAGTTATTAATACCTGCAATAACCTTTACTGCTCTCTTTTCATCAAGTGCTCTTTTAAAGTTTTCAATTCTTGTCATAATGTACTCTCCTATCTCAATGTAAATATGTACTATGAATTCTTTTCTATTATATAT
>CASELB010000045.1 GCA_949288685.1 uncultured bacterium | reverse complement strand
TTGGTTCGTTCATACTTTTCACGTGCCATGAGATTAATCTCCTTTACTCTTCATTATACTACGTTAACTTACTTACATTAAGTTATATTAATATAATAGCCTCTCAAGCATAATTGTCAATGGTAGAAATTTGTTTAACGTTATTAACAAAAGAGAAGTACCGATTTTAATTATTCCAATTTAAATAATAGACATGCTGTAACTGATTTGTTATAATACTGACGGGAGATTTTTGAGGATGGAAGAAAAGTTTAATATTATTAGCTTTCTTAAGAAAGCTGTGGCTATGGGCGCATCAGACGAACATTTACGCGTTGGTCACCCGCCTTATATAAGAAAAGACGGTACTATATGGAAAGTTAATGTTCCGAATTTAACGGAAGCAGACCTTAGAGATGCCCTCGCAGTTATCGTACCTGATATCTTAAGAGACTCCATTTACAGCGCATGCGACATGGATTTTTTATTCGAAATAAAGGGCTGTTCCAGATTCAGGGTAAACTTTAGCCAGCAGCTTGCAAGACCGGCTCTTGTCCTGAGAAATATTCCTTACGCAATACCAACGGTTGAAGAGCTTGAATTACCGCAAGCAATTAAGCAATTTGCAAAACTGAATAACGGAATCGTACTGGTTACAGGTCCTACAGGATGCGGAAAATCATCAACACTTGCAGCAATCATTGATATTATTAACGCAGAGTACCAAAAACATATAGTAACACTTGAAGACCCTATAGAGTTCGTTTTTGCTAATAAAAGAAGTATTGTATCTCAGCGTCAAATAGGTTTTGATACACCTGACTTTCCATCGGGACTTAAGTATGTATTAAGGCAAGATCCGGATATTATTCTTATCGGGGAAATCAGAGATGAAGAAACTATGCTTGCAGCACTAAAAGCCGCAGAGACCGGTCACCTCGTTTTTGCAACCTTACACACAAATGATGCTATCCAAACCATTAACCGGATTGTTAACATGTTTGAACAATCATCCAGAGATATTATCAGAAAACAAGTTGCAGACACACTCAGGGGTACTGTTGCACAAAAACTTGTATACTCTGCCGCAAAACAAAAGCGTTTTCCTGCCTGCGAAGTTATGGTTGTGACCCCTACCGTTCAAGACTACATTGTAAAAGACAATCTTGAAGAAATTTATAATTGTCTGAAAGAAGGTTCTTACAACGAAATGATGACCTTAAACACTTCACTTATGAACCTTGTAAAGGACGGGAAATTATCAGAAAGCGAAGCATGCGCAGTATCTGAAGATGAAAATGAACTTGTTAAAATGCTGAAAGGCGCATTTACCGGAACAAAAAACTATTATGAATAATTACGTTACTGATGCAATAAATCTTAAGTCTTACAACCTGAGCGACGCAGATAAAATAATTGTCCTTTACTCAAAAGACAAAGGTCTTTTGAGGGGCGTAGCAAAAGGGCTCAAAAAACCGCAAAGCAAACTTGGTGCACGCATGGATTTGCTTGCCGCAAATAATTTAACAATGATAAAAGGAAAAAGTATTGACCGTATATGTCAGGCTCAATCATTGAATTTATTTAAGAATATACGGCAGGATATGAATAAACTGCTTTATTCCTCTTATATTACAGAAATGGTAGCCCATTTCGGAGTTGAAGATGATCCTTCAAGTAAAGAAATTTATGAACTGCTGTACAAAGCTCTTAACCGCATAGACAAGGGGGAAAACCGACGGGAAACGCTTATTGCCGTCATAAAATTTCAATTAAAAATGATGCTCATAGAAGGCTTTTCGTTAGAATTGGATTCATGTTTATGCTGCGGAAATCAGATTCTTTCGGAAGACATGTTTTTGTCTCTTCCAATGGGCGGAGTTATTTGCAAAGAATGCCATAAGCCTCTGAATGTAAATCTAAAATTGAATCATAAAATAAGAGATTTCCTTCAAGCAATGCTTCAGTTTGATTTTGATTACGAAAGCGACTATGACAAAAAAGCGACGGACAAAGTTCTGGATGTTTGTTTTAATCTCTTAAACCGTCATATTGAAAGTCATTCTGCGAAAAAATTTAAATCACTGAAAGCTATTTCTTCAATTCCCGCTTAAGCCTGATATTTACATTTTTTAATAATAACGCAAAAATTTTTATTTACCGTTATTATACAAATATGAAAATTAAGCAAACAGGTCTAAATCCAACATTTACCGCAATGAAGCCAAATCAATTTAAAGGGTTTGACTATGCATGCGTCAGAAAATTTAAAGCCCCCGTTGAAAAATTTAATTCAATCAATGATTTCAACCAATGGGCAAAAAATAGATTTAGCTGGATACAAGATTTGGAATACAGGGCAAGAGATGACGAAATAACTGTCCAGAGACGAAATATGATTGAAGAATGGGCTGAATACCTGCTGCGATATGTAACTATCCCGTCTGCATGTTTGATTGCTATAGAGTCTTTAACCAGAAACCTTAAGAAAAATACAGACACCCTTCCGCCTGTTTTAAACAAAACAATTGCTAATGAAACTTTTGATAATTTACAGCATAATTTGAATAAGGATAAGAATTACCAATTCAATTTCAATAAAATATATGAGGAAAATCTGCAAACACAATTCGGAGAAGACAACTTAAATAAAACCGGCTGGATAGTTATTCCATCCAAAATACATGATTCAAAAAACTTTGAATACAATGTACACAAACTTAAAACACTCTCGGCAAAAACCTGGTGCACAAAAAATATTCAAGGAGAAATATATCTTGCCGAAGGCGATTTCCATCTGTATCTGGAAAACGGAAAAACTAAATATTGCCTGAGATTTCAAGACAATTCAATAATTGAAATACAAAACGAACGTAATGATACAAAAATTAATTATCAATGTTTTAAGGAAATCAATAAATATATTAAGTCTAATAAATTTTCTTTAAGCAGTATGGCAAAAGTAAAATTTGATGATGCAGAAACAAAATTCAGTCATATAGAAGAAATAGACGACTCTCTGCATCTGGCAATAAAAAAGAATAATACGGAAGAAATACTGTATCTTCTGGGGTTCAAGCCGCAAAAATTAACAGACGGAACTCTAAGCATTGAAGAATACTGCCAGCCGTCAAAATACTTTACCTTTACAGAACTTGGAATCGATGAAAATAAACTCCTTGCAGATATTTGTGAAGTTCGAGGAAACGCATTTTTTGAAAACTCAACTGCGCAAACTACCGGAAACATTAAATATATAGGCGGGGATTTGGATTGCTGCAATTCTCATCTTCAATCAACAGAGAATGTTGAAAAAGTAGGAGGTGACTTAAACCTGAACAATTCTCAAATTAAAAGCACCGGTAAAATAAAAGAGATTGGCGGAAATGCTTATTTAGACAACTCCTACATAACTGACCTTAAAGAAATTGAAAAAATCGGCGGTTCATTATTTTTAAACAAAAATACAACAACA
>CASELB010000044.1 GCA_949288685.1 uncultured bacterium | reverse complement strand
GCTGCTAGCTCAGGTGGTTAGAGCGCACCCCTGATAAGGGTGAGGTCGGTGGTTCGAGTCCACTGCGGCCCAGATTTTACATTAGTGAAACCTTAAATTATTGTAAAGGTGGTGAATAAAAACAATGCCGGAAATAAAAGTTGGTGAAAACGAAAGTATTGAAAGCGCTTTAAGACGTTTCAAGAAAAAAATCCAAAAGGCTGGTATCTTATCTGAAGTTAAGAAACGTGAAAGATACGAAAAGCCGAGCGTAAAAAGAAAACGCAAGTCTGAAGCTGCTCGTAAAAGAAAAGTTTAGAATAAAAAAGAGTGATTTTAAATCACTCTTTTTTTATGCTTTGAAATCCGTAATAATTCCGTCTCTTATCAGTCTTTCTCTTATTTCTTTTTTGCGGCAAAATTCCTTATCTCCGGGCGAGAGAAGTCTCTTCATTACCATAACGGTAGGTGTGATTATACCGAGGACAAGAATACTTATGCCGATATTGTTTATAATTGCGCCGCGTTTTAAACGTTTTACCGTATTGAAGAATTGTTCCGCTGTTTCGTTCGGATTTCTGCTGTTAAACTCTTCAAGCAGTTTTGAAAGTTTTTGATAATGTGCTTTAATATCTTCAACATCAATATATTTTCTTGTATCAATATCGTTGGTATTTTCAAAGAAGGATAATTTTAAAATATCTTTAATTCCGATATTAGTTTTTTTCTTTTTGCAAGTTTGGATTAAATCAGCTTCCATAGCTGTTTTAACGACAAAATTATCTTTGTTGTTGTGTATAAAGTCGTAAATTTTAAGTTCTTCCTGCGCTTTGAGTTTTTGAGTCAGGGCATCTTTTGCATTTTCTTTAATATCGGGATTAAGTAATTTGCCAAATGTTTCTAAATCTTGTTTTACCAGATTATTCTCATAGGCTTTTCTAAACTCGGGATTTTCAATAACTCTTGCATCAAAAGATATTGTTTTGTTATAAACTTTTTTAGCCCTTTTCTCCAGTGCTCCTTGCAGCCATGGACCTGCAATATATAAAAAGAATAGGATAACAGATTCTTTAAATGTGTAACCCCATCTTTCCTGCGGGCCTCTGGCATCAACTATTCTCTCTGTTGTAATACCGCCGTCTAATAACCACATATTTTTTACATCATTGGCAGCAAAGTCCTGGAATTTATTAATAATATTTCCCCATCCGGTAAATGCCGGCGATGTTGTGGTTGTTGATTTTTGAGAGGGGGTGCTTTCTGTTTTTTTATCGGTGTTTTCTTCTGCTTCTTCTTCTGCAATTATGTCGCTTACAATCTCGTTAACGTCCTGCTCATTAACCTCTTTTTCTGCTTCCTGTTGTGAGATTTTGCCGTTTTTGTGCAGGTATTGTTTATATTCTTCCAGAATATTTTTAACGATATTTTTATCAGTGTATTTTTGTTTAAATTTTGTAAGAGATATGTAGGTTGCAATGGCTAAACTTACTGCCGCAAAGAACTTGCCTGTTGCAAGTTTTTTGTATTTCCCTTCATTAGCAATTACTTTATCCACATTTTTCTTTAAATATTCCGGTGTATATTTTTTTAGCAACGGGATTAAATCAGGATTTCTAAAGTTTCTTACATCGAAGTTGTAATCCAACCCCTGAGTTTTAAAGGCTGTTAGGTTTATGACGCCTTTGAAAAACGGAATTCCCATTAACCATAGAATTTCTGACCCGAATTCATCTATAAAACGGTCAAATCCTTCTTCTTTCCCGGTAATATATGAACCTATAGTCATACCGGTCGCGTTTGTGACGTCTTTTACGCCAAGCGGAATAATTGACGACGGATTTCCGAGTGTTGAAAATATTTTTGCCTGTATTATCGGTGATAACATTGTTTTTCCTTTTCCTTACTGTCTGAACTAATTACTAAACTCCACAATGTTTTGTCGTCGTTTCATATCCGTCTCATACCTTTCTACTTGTTTAAAAACTATGAATTTATTTTTTGACTAATTTGAGTAAAATCTTTACAAATATTTACACTAAAAAAGACCCTTGTGAGGTCTTATTTTTACACTTTGCGAAATAACGTGTTTTTTGTAAAAACAAGCCTCAAAACGTTATTCGGGATTTTCGCAAATTTTTAATCATGCTTTGATTATCATACAGCTAATTTTAATTGTCAAGTAAGCTGTATATTTTTGGGGTATAATGTTAACTAAATTGGAGGTTCAGGATATTGCGATTGGACAAGTTTTTAAAAGTATCCAGATTAATAAAACGGCGTACAGTTGCAAATACTGTTTCAGAAAATGGCAGGGTGTTTGTTAACGGAAATCCTGCAAAGCCGGCAAAACAATTAAAGGAGAACGATATTCTGGAGATTGAATACGCGTCAGGAACAGTTAAAGTGCGTGTTGTAAAAATACCTGCAGGAAACGTAAGTATTCAGGAAGCAGAAACCCTTTATGAAAAAATTTAATCTTGTAAGGAGAAAAATAAATGCATGATTTGTTAATAAGTATGACAGAGTTTTTTAAATCTATGGGAGTATGGGGGCTTGCTTTAAACTCCTGTATTGAAAGTTTTTTTCTTGTTCCGCCGCCGGACTTTTTGCTTATATTTATGGATCTGGCAAAACCCGAAAAAGCTCTTTATTATGCGTTTATATGTACTATTGCGTCGGCAGTCGGCGGTGCAATAGGTTATGCTATCGGATACTGGGGCGGGCGTCCGGCTTTTAATTTCTTGTTTAGAAACCATAAAGATAAGTTTGAGGCTGTTGAAAAACTTTATAATCAATACGGTTCAATTGCCGTGTTCTTCTCTGCGTTTACTCCGATTCCGTACAAAATCTTTACAATTTCAAGCGGAATTCTAAATATGAATTTCTGGAAATTTTTTATAGTCAGTGTAATAGGCAGAGGCGCAAGATTTTTTCTGGTAAGTATTGTGCTTATGTTTTTTGGTGCGTGGATTAAACAGTATTTGGAATTGATTATTCTTGCTGTTACACTGGTTATTGTGGTATTTTTTGTAATCCTTTATAAGAAAAGAAAATCATTAATTAAGCCGTTACCGGAAGTTGTGAAGAATGATGACGTATAATAAAAGTTTTACAAAAGTTAAACATCCTCTGTGCTAAATTATATTTATGGAAGAACGTCAATATGTACCGCTGCACTTGCACACGGAGTATTCACTTCTTGACGGTGCAATAAAAGTAAAAGATTTATGTAAATTTGCAAAAGAGCATAATATGCCTGCGGTTGCAATAACTGACCACGGCGTTATGTATGGTGCTATTGATTTATATCTTAATTGTAAAGAAGCAGGGATAAAACCTATTATCGGATGTGAGTTTTATGTCCATGATGGTGATATAACCGAGAAAAATCCTAATGACAATCCTCTATATCACCTTGTACTTCTCGCCAAAGATAAAGACGGGTATATGAACCTTATTAAGCTGGTATCAACGGCGCATTGCAAGGGTTTTTATTACAAACCGCGTATTAACTTAGATTTAATAAAAACTTATTCGAAGGGATTAATATGTTTGTCGGCGTGTTTGGGAGGTGAAGTTCTTAAAAACCTTATAAGAGATGATTATGAAGGTGCAAAAGCTGCCGCATTAAGATTTAAGGATATTTTTGGAGACGATTACTATATAGAGCTTCAAGATCACGGCTTGCCGGAACAAAAAAAGACAAATCCCATGCTGCTTAAACTGGCTCAGGAACTTGATATTAAGACTGTTATTACAAATGATTCCCACTATTTGAATAAAGCGGATGCGGATTTCCATGATACATTGCTGTGTCTTCAGACAAACGCTTTAAAATCTGATGAACACAGGATGCATTTCCCTAATAATGAATTTTATGTAAAAACGGCGGAAGAGTTGCGTGATGCTTTTAGCTGGATGGATACGGAAACTTTTGACAAATGTATTCAAAATACTGTTGATATTGCCGAACAGTGCCATCTTATTATAGAGTTCGGGAAGAGTCCGCTGCCGCATTATGAGGTTCCTGCGGGGTATACTATTGAATCTTATTTAAGCTATCTTGTTCATAAAGGTTGTCAGGCTCGTTACGGGGAGGAAGTTCCGCAAAATATTCTTGACCGTGTTAAATACGAGCTTGGAATTATAGAGCAGATGGGATTTTCTGCGTACTTCCTTATTACATGGGATTTTATTAATTTCGCCAAAACTCATGATATTCCGGTAGGTCCGGGAAGGGGATCTGCAGCCGGAAGTGTTGTTGCGTACGCACTTGGAATTACAGACCTTGACCCTATAGCACACAATCTGTTGTTTGAAAGATTTTTAAACCCTGAACGATACAGCATGCCTGATGTCGATATAGATTTCTGTATTGAGCGCCGCGGTGAAGTTATTGATTATGTTACTCAAAAATACGGTGCAGATAAAGTTTGCCAGATTATAACGTTTGGTACATTTGCCGCACGTGCAGCAATGAAAGGTGTTGCAAGAGTTTTTGGGATTGAATATGCTCTTTCAAATAAATGGGCATCGCTTATTCCAGCAACCCCGGGAGCAAAGATTGATGATGCACTCCAGCCCGGCATGGAATTAAAAGAGCTATATGACTCTGATGAACAGGTTAAACGCCTTGTTGACATGGCAAAGTCGATTGAGGGTATTAAGAACAATATCGGTATGCACGCTGCGGGCGTTATAATTTCTCACATGCCTCTGGATGAAATAGTACCGGTTCAGCCCTCAAAAGAAGGAATTATTATAACAGAATATCCGATGGCAAATCTTGAAAAGCTCGGATTGTTAAAAATGGACTTCCTTGGACTCAGAAACCTTACGATGATTTCTAAAACGGTAAAATTAATAAAACGTTGTCAGGGTATCGACTTAGAAATTAATAAAATACCGCTTGATGATAAACCGACTTATGACATGCTGATTAAAGGTGATACGGATGGCGTGTTCCAGTTAGAATCATCCGGTATGAAAAAACTTGTAAGGGACTTGAAACCTGACGTATTTGAAGATTTAGGCGCACTTGTTGCACTATTCCGACCCGGACCTTTAGGTTCCGGCATGGTTTCGGACTTCGTTGAACGTAAGCATGGCAGACAGAAAATAACTTACGCCCATCCGCTTCTTGAACCTGTACTTAAAGATACGTACGGAACGATTGTTTATCAGGAACAAATCATGCAAATATTCCAGGTGCTTGCTGATTATACTCTCGGACAGGCAGACATGGTTCGCCGTATGATGGGTAAAAAGAAACTGGAAGAGATGGCGGCGCAAAAAGAAAAATTTATTACAAATTCAGCCCGTCACGGTATGTCGGCAAAAGATGCTGCGGCTCTGTTTGAGCAAATTGAAAAGTTTGCTTCATACTGCTTTAACAGGTCTCACTCCGCTGCGTACGCTTTTGTTGCTTATCAGACGGCATATTTAAAATGCCATTATCCTGTTGAGTATCTTGCATCATTACTTTCATCAGTTGCCGGTGATCAGGATAAAACACAGTCCTATATTGAAGAGGCGCAAAGATACGGTATCAGGGTTCTGCCTCCTGATATTAATAAATCTTTTCTTGAGTACACTCCGGACGGTCATGATATAAGATTTGGACTGGCTGCTATTAAACAGGTTGGAGAAGGTGTTGTAGAGGAAATTATTAAAGAACGCGAAGCAAACGGTGAGTTTAAAAATATATTTGATTTTTGTAAGCGGCTTGATACAAAATATGTTAATAAGCGCCTCCTTGAAGGGTTAATTAAAGCCGGAGCTTTTTCTAATATAGAAAAAAGCCGCAAGCAGCTCCTTGATAATATGGAATATATTTTATCAGCGACAGCTAAAGAGGCAAAAGAAAAAGCTATGGGGCAGGTAAGTTTGTTTTCTGCTCTGGGCGGAGATGACAGTTTTAGTCAGACGGTTTATCAACTCGGCGGTTCTGATGAAGAATTTGATGATAAACAAATTCAATCATTTGAAAAAGAGTTTTTAGGGTTCTATGTCACATCTCACCCGCTGTTTAGTATAAGGGATAAACTGCCGTTTTTAATGACTCATAAAATATCAGAGTTAAAAACTATTAAAGCCGATGAATCTGTTACAATATGCGGACTTATTACAACTGCAAGACAAATTCCGACAAAAAAAGACCCGACAAAATTTTTACGGTTTATGACTTTAGAAGATTTGACCGGAAAAGTTGAAGTTGTATGTTTTAACAATAAACTGGCGGAGTACGGTGAGATGCTGCAGCCGGAACAAAAAGTTATTATATCGGGAAAAGTGCAGCACCGTGAAGAAGATCAGACAAGTGTTATTGTTGATAATGTTAAAACTGTTGAAAATTCTAATCTTGTAACTGTAAACTTGCTGGATGAGTTTAAATATGAGGAACTTTGCGCACTAAAAGATATTCTTGTTGAGTTTCACGGTTCTGACCCTGTTGTGTTATCGCCCTGTGATGAAGAGTGTAAAATTCTTACCGCATCTATGTTCTGGGTTAATTCTTCAAATGATATGGTTAATAAAATAAACCACATATTTAAAGATAAAGTGGCAGTATCAATCAAATCAATGGATAAATAACAAAACATACTAAAACAGAGAAACAATATTTTTGCCTCTCTGTTTTATAATTTTTTATTAATGCTTTTAGATATTAAGCACGTTCTTTAGCAGTAATAGCAAGTTTGTGTCTTCCTTTTGCTCTGCGTCTGTTTAAAACTTCCTGACCGCCGGGAGTAGACATTCTTGCACGAAAACCGCTAACGTGCTGTCTTTTTACCTTTGTTCCTTCTAGTGTACGTCTCATTGTTCTATTTCCTTTTCAGCTAATTTTTCTTATAATAATAGTATAATAATTAAAAAATTACAGATAGTCAACACTAAGAGGAGAAGGAATGTTAAGTAATATTAATAATATTGGATTTATAGGCTGCGGGAAAATGGGCGGTGCAATAATTTCAGGTGTACGGAAAGCCGGATTTGAAAATTTAACGGGAGTCGAAGCAAATTCTGAATTGGCGGACTCGGCGGCAAAACGTCTTGAGATAGAAGTTATTACAGACGCTAAGAATGCCGCGAGGAAATCCGATATCATTTTTATGGCTTTAAAACCGCAATATATACTGGAGTGTGTAGCAAATATTAAAGATGAGGTTATCGGTACTAATAAAATACTTGTTTCTGTTGCTGCCGGAGTTACGACAGAACAAATAGAAAATACTGCCGGCGGAAATATATCTGTAATAAGGATTATGCCTAATACTCCGGCTCTTATCGGAGAAGGCGTTTTCGGCGTCGCAAAAGGTAAGTATGCTACAGCAGAGCAGGTTAATATTATTAAATCCCTTCTGAAAAATATTGGCTTCTGTATTGATATTGAAGAAAATCAAATAGATATTGTAACGGCGCTTTCCGGTTCCGGTCCGGCGTTTTTCTATAAGATAATTAACGAAATGGCAACAGGTGCCCAAAAATTAGGTTTGGAGTATGATAAAGCCTTGCAGTTTGCACTTAAAACAGCAATAGGTTCTGCCAGGATGATTGAACTATCAAATATTCCTGTTGAAACTCTTATTTCTAACGTGGCGACAAAAGGCGGGTGTACTGCCGTAGGTGTTGATTATATGAATGAAGTACACACAGACAGGATTTTTGAAGAACTTATAAAATGTACAACGGATAAAGCAGCAGCATTAGGGAAGGGAAAATAAGATATTCTATCCTTCTGATTGATAAGCCCAGGCAGAATGGTTGTGGATGCTTTCAAAGGCTTCACACTCAACTTCAAATTGGTCAATAATATCATTGTTTCTGAGTTTTAATACGACATCACGCAGGATATCTTCTACAAACTTGGGGTTATTGTATGCCTTTTCTGTTACAAATTTTTCATCTTCACGTTTGAGAAGAGGATAAAGTTCACATGAGGCACATTCTTCTATACTTTTTACCAGATCTTCTATCCAGATATGTTCGTCAGGGTCGTATGTAACTTTTACTTTTACTGTTGCTCTCTGGTTGTGCGCGCCGTAATCTGATATTTCTTTAGAGCACGGACAAAGGGTTGTGACCGGAACTTTTACTCCCAGATAAAACGTATAGTTTTCATCTTCTTCTCCGTAGTTTTCCAGTATACCTTCAAAAGAACAGTCATAGCAGAGCGGGGCACTTATTCCTGTAACAGGTGATTTTTTATCTATAAAATATTTAAATTTAAATTTTAAGTATCCGGATTTTGCATTAAGATGTTCTACCATTGCCTGAACGCAACCTTGGATATCAACTCCGATAAGTTTTTTATTCCGCCAATCATTTAATATTTCAACAAAACGTGACATGTGTGTGCCTTTATAATGCGCAGGTAAAGACACTCCGGCTGTTACTTTTGCCGAAACTACAATATTATCTTTGTCTTTTCTCTGGATAATAAGTGGAAAATCCAGATTTTTTATTCCGACTTTCTGGATTGTTACCCCTCTGTTATCTTCAAGGTTCTGTACGTCTTTCATTTTCTATACTTCATCAAAACTGTTCTGTTCAAGTGCAATAAGGAGTTTAAGCGCTGCAATACGCTGGGTTTTAGGCGGGGCATTCCTTAATAATTCAATCCCCTTCATCATAACAGGGTCATTATCATACCAGCGGTTGCCTTTTCCCTGATATGTGTTCATAATATCGTAAACCCTCTCTATTACTTCTCCGGCTACGTCTTCCTGTAGTTTCAGCATAAAATTTGCCGCCTCATTTTTAGTTTCTTCGGGTTGAAGTTTTAAAAGTTCCAATGCTTCTTTTAATATAGGGTCATTATCGTACCATCTCATAAAATGTATCCTTACTTTTCAACTATACGGTTATATTGTATAATAAATTAGCAATAAACACAAAACAATAATGAAGAAAAGGAATAGAATGAAACTGCTTTTAATAAACGGACCTAATTTAAATTTGCTTGGTGTAAGGGAACCGCAAAAATACGGTAATACAACGCTTGCCGATATAGAAGAAAATTTGATAAAAACAGCTACCAAAGAAGGCGCTAAACTTGATACTTTCCAGAGTAATCATGAAGGCGAAATAATTGATAAAATTCAATCCGCACTTGGAAATTATGACGGAATTATTATCAACGCCGGCGGTTTTACCCATACAAGTGTTGCTATTCGCGATGCGATTGCGGCTGTTAATATTCCGACAGTAGAAGTACACATGACAAATATCCACTCGCGTGAAGAATTCCGGCATGTTTCTATGATTTCCGGCGTGTCGATTGCACAGGTAGTTGGTTTTGGTGAAAAAAGCTACGAGTATGCACTCGAGGGGTTAATCTGGCATTTAAAACAAATACGGGATATTGATTTGGAAGTATAGGTGTTGGCAACGCCTTTATTTTGAATTATAATTCCGGTATGGACAGAAAAGTTATTTCAAATAACAGAAAAGCGTTTCATGACTATATTATTACAGAAAAATATATAGCCGGCATTGTGCTGACAGGAACGGAAATTAAGTCTATACGCAGCGGCGGAATTAATTTGAAAGACAGTTTTGCCAAAATTGAGAACGGAGAGATGTTTTTATACAATTCGCATATTTCTCCGTATAATCAGGGGAATAGGTTTAATCATAAGCCGGATCGCGTAAGAAAACTGCTTTTGAATAAAAAAGAAATTCTTAAGATTGAAATAAAAATTAAAAAAGACGGCTTTACAATTGTGCCGCTGGAATTGTTTTTATCTCGGGGATTTGCTAAACTTGAATTAGGACTGGGCAAAGGTAAAAAAATGTATGATAAGCGCGAAACGCTTATGAAAAAAACACAAACCAGAGACATTGAGCGCAGCCTTAAAAGATAAGGAAAACAAATGTTATCAAAAGACGATATTCTTAAAAAATTGAGTTCTGAAAATTATTTTATAGATTTAAAATCGCTGGAAATTTTTATTTCAGATTGGAAGATTGATGCTGTTTATGAAGATGAAAACGGCGTAGAGTTTTATGATGATATATCAGTAAAGAAAATTCGCCGCGGAATTTCTTTAAAAGCGCAGGGGTATCCCGATGAGACTATTGCGGAAAAACTTGAAGATAAAAAGCCGGAAAATGTTTCTGAACAGGAAAATGAAGTACAGGCGCTTACAACAATACCTGCCGAAGAAAATGTTGTACTGCCGCAAGGAACCGAAAAGCCTCAAAAATTGAGAAATCTTACGCTTGATATAAGCTCACAAACCCTTCAAATGCTTGCAGAAGCTGTTGCAAAAAAGATTAGCGATGATATAAGAGAATCGGATTTTGCGCAGAGTTTGATTGAGGCAGGCGGATATAAGAAGGATAATGAAATTTTATCTAAACAAATTTCGGAATTGTTAGAAGAGAATAAAAAACTGGCAGCAAGAATTGAGTCTCTTGAAACAAAAAAAAGTTTCTGGGCTAAGTTGTTTGGTTAATTTAGAAAGACACGGTTAAAAAATGAAAAATATTGCATTTATATTTGGAACTCGTCCGGAAGTTATTAAACTTGCCCCTGTTATATTAGAGCTGAAAAAGTATCCCGAAAGATATAATGTAATTATAATAAACACCGAACAACAAAAAGAACTTTCAAATCAAACACTCGGGTATTTCGGGCTTAAATCGGGTTATAACCTCGATTCTATGCGTGATAATCAATCATTAAATGAAGTTCAGTCAAGAATTATGAACGCTCTTGATGAAGTTTATAAACAGGAAAAGATTGATGCTACTGTTGTCCAGGGTGATACTATGACGGTTTTATGCGGTGCGCTTACCAGTTTTTATCATAAAATTCCGGTGCTGCACGTTGAAGCCGGCTTGCGTTCTTATGATAAATTTGAACCGTTCCCGGAAGAAGGTATAAGGCAGATGGTCTCACGGATTGCAGATATAAACTTTGCGCCGACGAACGCTAACCGTGAGGCGCTGTTAAAAGAAAATATAAATCCGTCTACAATCCATGTAGTAGGAAATACAGTAATAGATGCGCTGTCCTGTCTTTCGGACAGAGTTCTTGAAGAGAGCAAACAATTTTTTGCAGATAAAAATATAAATACTGAAAAACTTGTTCTTATAACCGTTCACCGCAGAGAAAATCACGGTGAGCGTCTTGATACTATTATCAGGGCAATAAGTTATATTGCAAAAAGATATTCTGATTTTACGTTTGTTATTCCCGTTCATCCGAATCCTAACGTGAAATCTAAAATAGAGACCGCGTTTGCGGATTATTCTAATGTTAAACTTTTGCCTCCGCTTGATTACCCGAAACTTGTGTATCTTATGAAACATGCACATTTAATTTTGTCAGATTCAGGCGGTATTCAGGAAGAAGCTCCGGCATTTGGCTGTCCCGTAATGGTTTTAAGATATGAAACCGAGCGCAAAGAAGGAATTGAAGCTGGTGTTTCGGTTCTTGTCGGCGCTGATTATGACAAAATTATTTCAGAAAGTGCAGAAGTCCTTTCGCGCTCAAATGAGGAAACCCGCCTAAAGGTTAAAAATCCTTATGGTGACGGTCTTTCCTCCGTTCGAATAGAAAAGATAATCGGTAATTTATAACTCCTAAATTATGTTTTGATTTATTGCTTCATTAATTAGTTTTGAAAGTTGTTTATAGTGCTGTGATGTGACTATTGTTTCGTTTTTGCTTACTCTTAGTTCATTAAGGCTAGTCATAATCTGTTCAACTTTGGGTTTGTTTGTTCTTACAATTAATCGTGAAATTAATTTTAGATTTTTAAGTACGTTATCAATATTAATATTTAACAGCAGGTTTAAATAAGCACGGTTATCTGCCTGATAATTTTTTTCAATCAAATATAGCGTGGTTAATTCATTTAAATTTTTTGTTCCGCATTTTTTAATGAGCCTGTTATTTATTTGTTTTAACCAGTTTATTGTTTTATTGTACTTTAGAATATAATCAATTCCGTTCCCGCGGCTTGCAATAAATTTAACAAAGTGTAGTTCGTCTTTATCAAGCAAATCTATTATAAAGATAGGGAATACATCATCTATATAATTTCTTATCTGGCATGCTATTCCTGCAATGTTGCTGTTGAACAAATTTTTCATTTCAAGAGAAATTTTATTGTTTTCTTTTACCGTAAGTAGCTGCCTGTATATATGAATAAAATTCTTTTTTTCCTCGTTATTTAATGTATTGATGAAATTTTTATATTTATCCAGATATTTTTTAATTTGAACAGAGGCTTGAAGTTCTCCTACGGTTGCTTTTATATTTTCATCCAATTTATCCTGTTTTAATTTATAAATATCGAAATAAAAATAGCATAATTCTTCCGGACACTCAAAACCTATTTGCAGAGCTGCTTCTCTGTATTTGCAGTATTGCTTGCTCTGTTTAGCCGCAAGTTTAAATATCCTCTGTTGATATTTTTTGTCTTTAAATTCTATAAATCCGTAATAGTACGCGCTGCGTAATATATTTTCAAGTGAAAAAACGTCAAATTTTTCCATAAGACTTCTGATGGTTATATCTTTCATTTTTGAATTTTTATATCTGAGATAAACAGATTTATCAGAAGCAAGGGTATTTAATTTCTCAATTTCACTTTTGTTTAAGCTAATTTTATCCTTCATACTTTCAGCCTTTCTTTGTAAACAGATACAATAATTACTGCCTAATAAGTCTAAAATAATACCTTTAGTAGTATATTTATAGAATAAATTGTATTTATTGATTTTTCTATTGCCCACTATGGCTATTGTCAAAAACGGATTTATGTTGTATAGGACTAACCGGAATATAGCATTTAGAAATTTTGATTTTATAAATAATATATTGTATGAAGATAGTAATTATAGGTGCGGTCGCAGCGGGCGCAAAGGCTGCAGCAAAAGCAAAAAGACTTATACCAGAGGCTGAGATTTTAATTTATACTAAAGAAGAATATATTTCATATTCGGCATGCGGACTTCCTTACTATATTGAGGGAAACTTTGAAGATGTGAAAAAACTTATAGTCAGAAGTGTACAGGATTTTGAGAGTAAGGGCATAAAAGTATTTAATAATCATAAAGTAACTTCAATTTTATCAGAGGAGAAGAAAATAAGCGGTATTAACCTTATAACAGGCGAAAAATTTGATACGAAATATGACAAATTACTTATTGCGACAGGTGCGGAACCTTATATACCGGATATAAAGAATGCGGATATTAACGGTGTATTTTCTCTAAAAACTATAGATGACGGTATAAATATTAGGAATACAATGCTTCAATCTAAACATGCGGTTATCATTGGCGGCGGTTATATCGGACTGGAGCTTTTAGAGGCTTTTATGCAGAACGGTCTTTCAGTTACATTACTGGAAAAAGGGTTTAGTATAATGAATTCCTTTGATGAAGATATAGCGTCATTAATTTCTGCTTATATTTTGAAAAACTACGGGGACAAGATAAATATAATTACCTCTGCTGATATAACAGAATTTATAGGAGGTGAAAAGGTGAGCGGTGTAAAACTTGCGAACGGACAGGTTATAAATACGGATTTTGCGGTTGTATGCAGCGGCGTTAAACCTGTTGTGGATATTGCTCTTGCCGCGGGTGTAGAATTAGGACATACAGGAGCAATAAAAGTTAATAGCAGAATGCTTACCAATTTGCCGGATATTTATGCGGCGGGTGATTGTGTCGAAAAAATAAATATGGTATCCGATACCCCGATGTGGGTTCCGCTTGGTTCTACAGCTAATAAAGAAGGCAGATGTGCGGCATTAAATATGTGCGGTATTGTTGATGATTTTGAAGGGATTTTAGGTTCTGCGGTTACGAGATTTATGGATATGACGATGTCAAGAACAGGTTTAAGCAGCAGAGTTGCAGAGAAACTGGGATATGATGTTGTAACGGCAATTGTTACTAAACGTGATAAAGCCGGATATATGCCGGCAGTAGGTTATGTAACTCTTAAAATAATTGCTGACAGACGTTCACATAAGATTTTAGGAGCGCAGTCAGTTGGTTCAGGTGATGCTGATAAAAGAATAAATACTCTGTCGACCGGACTTATCCGCGGAATAACAGTTGAAGAACTTAATGATGCGGATATGACTTATGCTCCTCCTTATTCTACAAGTATTGACCCGTTAATTGATGCCGCAAGAATTCTTAAAGATAAATTAGCTTGCTGCTCAAACTAATCTGGTGGTATAATTAAGGAACAAGAGCGAGGATTTATTTTGATTTTTAATGATATTACGGAGTTAATAGGGAATACTCCAATTGTAAGGTATGATAACCGTATTTTGTTGAAACTTGAATTTTTTAACCCCTCAAGTTCTGTTAAAGACAGGGCTTCTTTGTATATGTTAAAAAAGGCGGAAGCGAAAGGGCTTATTAATTCCGATACGGTAATAATAGAGCCTACAAGCGGTAATACAGGAATAGGACTGGCAATGTGTTGTGCTGCACTAGGATTAAGACTGATTGTTGTTATGCCTGAAAATATGACTGAAGAGAGAAAAAAGATTATAAAAGCGTACGGCGCGGAATTAGTTTTAACTCCGGCTGCTGCTGGTATGCAAGGAGCGGTAGACAAAGCAAAAGAACTCTCTGAACAGTATAAAAACAGTTTTATTCCAATGCAGTTTTCTAATCCGGATAATACGCTTGCGCATATAGAAGGTACTGCAAAAGAAATTTGGGAGCAAACAGAAGGTAAAGTTGATATTTTTACGGCAGGGATTGGCAGCGGAGGAACAGTTGTCGGTATCTCCCGCGGGTTAAAAAAATATAATCCTGATATACTTGTATACGGTATTGAACCGGCAGAAAGTCCTTTGATTACTGAAGGAGTTGCGGTTTCGCATAAAATACAAGGAATAGGAGCAAATTTTATTCCTGATATCTTTGATAAGAATTCTGTTGACGGAGTTATTACAATAGAAGGAGATTTAGCAATAAAAGAGGCAAGAGAACTTGCAAGAACAAAGGGAATTCTTGGCGGTATATCTGCCGGTGCAAATCTTGCAGGTGCTAAAAAACTTGCGCACAAATTTCCTGATAAAACGATTGTAACTGTTATTCCGGATTTTGGTGAACGATATTTATCAGGAGAACTTTTTGAATGCTAAAAAAAATAAAAAATCTGGCTAAACGTGCCATAGAAAGAATTAGAGAAGATGTGCAGGTTATTTATGACAAAGACCCTGCCGCAAGAAATATTATAGAAGTAATTTTTTGTTATCCCGGTTTGCATGCGCTTATAGCCTACAGGATTGCTCATAAGTTGTGGTGCTGGAAAGTTCCGTTTATACCGAGGTTTATGACCTATCTTACAAGAATTATTACCGGTATTGAAATTCATCCGGGGGCAAAAATCGGCAAGAGATTTTTTATAGACCACGGGGAAGGTGTAGTAATCGGGGAAACCGCTATCGTAAAAGATGATGTTTTAATATACCAGCAGGTTACTCTTGGCGGTACGGGCAAAGATGAAGTAAAACGTCACCCGACAATCGGGAACGGAGTAATAGTAGGCGCAGGCGCAAAAGTTCTGGGTAATATTGAAATCGGTGATTACGTACGTATAGGCGCAGGTTCCGTTGTAATAAACGATGTTCCTGAACACTGTACCGTAATTGGTGTCCCGGGACGAATTGTTAAACAAAAATTCTATAATGCTGACGGTGTTCTTATGCATAACAGAATTCCCGATCCTGTCACATGTGAACTTAACAGGACAAAATATGAACTTCTTGATTTGAAAGAAAGAGTTTCTAAACTGGAAAATAAAGAAGGATAGTCTGCGGGGGAATATATGTTTCCATATAAACATAATGTCATCCCGAACTTGTTTCGAGGGCTTACCTGTGACAAAACCTTTGAAACAAGTTCAGGGTGACAATTTTAACTATTTTTAGCAGATTTTTCTATATAAATCCCGTCTACTGCTAATTGCCCTGCTACAGTTATTGTGCTATAATCCCATATACGGAGGAGCTAAATAAAATGAGATTTTTAACTATAATTTGTACTATATTGTTATTAGCAAATACAGTATTTGCAGCCCCTTTTGAGGCAGATGCTAAAACCAAAAGAATACCTGCCGGTACGGTTCTTTCTCTTCAACTGTTATCACCGATTGACACAAGAACTAATGCGGAGGGTGATTATTTTAATGCGATGCTTTTGACGGAACAGGTTTCGGGGTCTAATGTAATTCTTCCTTCAGGTTCTGTTGTAAGAGGATGCGTTCGCTCAATTACCAAGCCAAAAAGGTTTTCAAAGGGTGCTGTGTTATATCTTGACTTTGACCACGTAGTAACGCCGAGCGGCAGGCAACTACCGCTTGCAATGGGGCTTACGGGTATTACACACTTAACTCCAGATGGCGGTATATACGGCTCTTTAGGTTATGGCGAGGCTGTTCAGGATAATTGGGAAAAAGCAAAAGAAATTACAAGTAATGCCGTAGATGTCGGTTTGTCTGCGGAAGATACTATGTCCGGCTTACAATATATCACAACACCGTTTTGTGCAATAGGCGGTGCAATAGGCGGTGCCGGCTACTTTATCGGTGATAGTATTGCAGATATGTTTAGAAAAGGTAAAAGTGTTTACTTAAAACAAGGACAGGTTATAGGTGTTCAACTTACCGAGCCTGTGGATATTCCGGTTTATTAATTTATGGAAGGTGTAAATCAAGAATATTTAGATTCTCTTAAAACAAAAGTCAAAACTCAATTGCAAGATACTGAACTTTATCAGTATAAAGGCAGTGTTTCAAAGCTGTTGGGTTTGACTGTTGAAGTAAAATTGCCCGGTCTTAAAATCGGGGATTTATGCTATATAGAAACTTATACCGGAGAAAAAAAACCGGCGGAAGTAGTTGCCTTTAAGGGTGACGTAGCACAATTGCTTTTGTTATATGACGGCGCAGGTATAGGGCAGGGAAGTCTTGTCCAGACAAACGGCAGACCTATTATTATTCCTATAGGTGATTTTTTGCTCGGAAGAATTATTAATCCTCTCGGAGAACCGATTGACGGCAGACCTTTGGATACAACAGGCGCAGAGTGGCGTACGATTGAAGGTGCTGCTCCCGAACCGTTTGAACGTCCTATTATTACGGAAATATTCTCAACCGGAGTAAGAGCTATAGATAGTTGTTTAACTATGGGGTGCGGACAGCGTTTGGGGTTGTTTGCCGGCTCCGGCGTAGGTAAAAGTACACTTCTCGGTATGATTGCAAGGAACTCGGATGCGGACGTAAACGTTGTTGCGCTAATAGGCGAACGAGGAAGAGAAGTAAAAGAGTTTGTTGAAGATGCCCTCGGGGAAGAGGGTATGAAACGCTCTGTTCTCGTATGTTCGACAGGAGACCAGCCGCCTTTAATCCGTCAAAAATGTTTGCTTGCGGCTACTGCTGTTTGTGAACATTTTAGAGATCAGGGTAAAAAAGTTTTCTTAATGACAGATACTGTTACACGTTGCGCAATGGCGGGACGTGAGGTAGGTTTGTCAGTCGGGGAACCGCCTACGATGAAAGGGTATCCGCCTTCAATTTTTTCCTGGCTGCAAAAAGTTCTGGAAAGAGCAGGTAACAGTTCTAAAGGTTCAATTACTGCATTATATACAGTATTGATGGAAGGCGATGATATATCAGACCCGATAGTTGATATTGTAAGAGGTATTGTAGACGGGCACATATTTCTGTCAAGAAAAGTGGCAGAAATGAATCATTATCCGGCAATTGATGTCCTTGGCAGTATTTCAAGGCTTATGTCCGCAATTGCAACGCCCGAACATAAAGAGGCGGCAGGCAAATTAAGGACAATTATGGCTTTGTATCGTGAAAATAAAGACCTTATTGACGTTGGTATGTATCAACCAGGTACCAATCCGCGTCTTGATATTGCTATTCAAATGATGCCTCAAATAAACGCATTTTTACAGCAGCGGACTTCTGATATTGTGTCTATGGACACAACAATTAGTACGCTTATTCAAATGATGCAGGGTGTAAATATCTAGGGTAAATATTATATATTTTTTAAGTGCTCTATTTTTAATTCCGGCTCCAGGGTTATACCTATTGCATCTATTCTGTATTTTTTGTATTTGGGATTTTCGTTTAAATATGTAAATACCCCTGTTTTTATATGTTCATACTTAGTCTTTGTTATTGCTTCAAACGGAATACCAAGGTTATTGTTTTTTCGTGTTTTTACTTCTACAAATACAAGGGTATTTTTTTCTGCCGCAATAATATCAATTTCGCAAAAACGGGAAAAATGTTTATTCCTTTCAATAATTTTATAGCCGTGTTTGACCAGAAAATTTACTGCAATTTCTTCTCCTTTTTTACCAGTTGTAATATTATTCATCAATTAATCCCTCGCAGAGAACAAAGCGCCCGAGAGGAATAACGTTACAATATTCTTCAAGTGCACGTACAAAACATTTGTTATCGCAAAAACCGCCGGATAAATATATTTGTGCGGGCTTTTTTGCAAAAATCCAGGCATTGTAGGCTATTCCGTGAATAAATTTAGCAATGGAAACTTTTGCTTCTCCGCCGTTAGAAATATCATCCATAATTTTTTCTAGTCCGAATATACCGCAAGTTACAGCAAATTTTTCAGGGTTAAACTCCAAATCTTCTCTTTTCAGGTTATAAAATTTCAAAAGCATTTCAACCGTAGCCCCTGTAGAACTTGCGCAGGAGGTATTCCAGTCCATATCGTGGAATTTCCGGTCTTTAAATCTTATCCATTTTGCATCGCGGCTGCCTAAATCCAGTACTGTTGCATTATCATTAATTTTTCCTTTGCAGCCTCTGGCAAGGGCAATTATTTCATTTTCACTTGAATTACTCATGTGTCCGCATGAGCGGTCAGGAATGATGTTTAGAGCTTTAATAACAGATGACGGAATTATATAATAATTTTTTTCGTTGTTATTTTTAATAAAGTAATTATCAGAAAAACAATTGTTTTCTGTTGTAATTATTTTTGAGTAAGTTGTTCCTGCGTCTAAATATATCATCTCAACCTCAAAAATGCTTCAATCTTGGCTTTTATAGAGTTGTTTATATAATCATCAACATCAATATAAAGTCCGTTATATTTGTCAGCGAGATATTTTGCAAGCTGTGTTTTGGAACAGAATGCCTGTGCGTAAAATACCGTCGGAACATCTTTATCGATTTGTATTTCCAGTTCCAAATCCGCCGGAGTTCCTGCCTCAACACATCGTGTCCAGCCGTATAAATGTGTATTATCAGGAAAGAGTTTTAGTATTTCGTAGTCATTAGGCGGGACGCCCCAGAAACCGAATTGAGGCTTTACCTGTGTGTAATTTTTATCAGGTACGCCGTCCAGAATATTGTTCATTATTGTATTAAATTTTTCTACAAGTGGTAAATTACTGGTGCATACTCTAATTGGACGTTTGGGTTCCAAATTTTCATAAATTGAGGTTTCGCAATCAAACCCTAAATCTGTTAATACTCTTGCGGCGAACCACCCGCTATCGCACTTATCTTTGCCGATTGGTGCGGCGATTTTTACCGGTTTAAATTGAAACGCGTTATTTATAATATTTTTTATTATTTTACAGTAAGATTTTGGCAGAATTTCTTTATCCGGCGCACCAAAATCAACATCCAAATCCACCCAGCGGGAATTTGGATACTGATTTCGAATTTTTTGTACTAATTCAGGATTAGGATATCCCCAAAAACCTATTATTTCCTCATTCATAGCTATATAATTTCTTTGTATTCTTCAGGATTATTTAACAGGTCATAATTAATTTCGTTTTCGTTATCAGCAATTGCGGCTGTAACAACGGCATCGGATGTAACATTAACAAGGGTTCTGAGCATATCGGTAACTCTGTCAAGCGTGAGAAGGAACCCAAATCCTACAACTAACTGTTCCGGAGATAATCCCATTCCGTTTAGTATCAGCGCAATGGTAATCAGTCCCGCCCCCGGAATGCCCGCACAGGTCGAAGATGCAATTACTGCAAGGAAACAGATTTGCAGAATTAAGAACGGTGTTAGAGCGACGTTATACGCTTGTGCAAGGAATATTACGGCAACTGTTTGCAGAAGTGCTGTTCCGTCCATGTTAAGAGTTGCACCAAGCGGCAGTACAAAACTTGAAATTTTATGTGAAATACCGCGTTTTTCGCAGCAAGCTATTGTTAAAGGCAGTGTAGCAGAAGAACTTGCGGTTCCGAACGCTACCATCATTGCTTCTGCAATTGCTGCATAAAGCATCCATACAGGAACTTTTGAGAATATTCTTAAAAATATCGGATATACAATTAACAACTGGATTAAGAAACCAATTGTTATAACACCTATGTATTTTGATATGCTTGAAAAAATATCAAGTCCGAATGATGAAACATTTACTGCCGTCAGAGCAAACACGCCCGGGGCGGCAAAGCACATAATCCAGTCAGTAACTTTCATTGTAGCAGCAAAAATTGATTCAAAGAAACTTACAAACGGGCGGTTAATTTCTCCGGTTTTAGCGAGCGCAAGGGCAAAGATTACCGCAAAGACAATTATAGCAACCATATTGCCTGTTGCAAGCGCCTCAAGCGGGTTTTTAGGTATAAAGTTAAGGAATATATTAAGAATATTGGCGCGTTGTGCCTCAATCGTTGCAGCAACTGTAGCCTGAATATCGCTTGCCGCGTACTCACTTATATACTGAGATGCGCTTAATCCCGGCTTAAATACCAGTGCAAGTACAGCACCGATAGCGACTGCCGCAAGCGTTATTATTGCATAATAGCCAATCATTTTTGTGCCGAGCTTGCTCAGTTGTTTATTATCTCCGATGCTGGTAATTCCTATAATAATTGCGGAAATTACAAGCGGAATAACAACCATTTGTATAAGCCTTATAAATAATTCACCAACAAACGTTAGAATTGTCATTACGTAATGTTGGTGAAGGTTGTATTTATGAAGCAGGATTCCGGCAATCACACCGAGAATTAGTCCGGAAAAGATATGCCAGTTTCTTTTTAAACCTAAACCGAGTGCTATTAAAACCTGCATTTGTATTTTCATTCTTAAATTCCTTTTTGAGATACTATTTAACCTACTTATTTTACTAAAATTTTAAATAAAATTCAATACAGGATAGGGAGGAGTTTGTATAGGTTTTCATCAAAATAATTCAAGACAGTTTTTGTATTTAATGCCGGATTTCTTTTAGGTTCTGAAACAAGTTTAGGACGACAAAGCATCATGAAAACAACGCGAAATGACATTAAAGAACCCGTCATCCTGAAACCGCAGAAAATTGAATTCAGGATAAAAAAGCAGGGTGCAACTGTGCCCTGCTATGGTTGGTATATTAATTAAATCTAAGTGTTTATATTTTATAATTGCATTTGATTAAGTTCAGTGTATGTATTTAGAATTCGGTTTCTGATTTGTATAGCCATTTGTGTACTAAGGCTTGCTTTTTCTGCCGCAATCATAACTTCGTGAACGCTTATATCTCCGCCTGATGCAAATATTTCTTCTGCGCGTTCCGATGCTTTTCTTGCATTATCAACAGAATTTAGTCCGTCTGCAAAAGCATTTCCCATAAGCTCCATAAAAGGTTTTTCAGGTTCGCTTTTTGAGAGTTTTTTCTCTTCAAAAAGCAGTGTATTATCAAAATCTTCAGGATTTTGAACATCAAACATTGCATGTCCTTTCAGGAACTTGTTATATTCATTTACAGCGTTTAAATTGCTGTATTCAGGCATTGAAAAACTTGTTATTTCCATTGTTTATACTCCTTAATTCTCAGCTTTAATTAAATATTCATAGCTGATTGAATCATTGTTGTTACGTTTTGTGCGACGGTGGCGTTTGCTTCATAAGCTCTTGATGCGGCAATCATATCAACCATTTCTTCAACGATATTAATATTTGGAACATTAACGTAACCTTCTGCGTCCGCATCAGGATGTGACGGGTCGTATAATGTTTTTACTCCGTTTTCCGAATCATAAATCCGTTCAACTTCAACACCGCTGGAAATCATACCGGTATTTAAAGCAATACCCGTATTTAACATCATATTACCGGTTGACGGATCAAATTCCGCATCTACGGAATTTGCGCTAAAGTTTTGCGGTCCGCGGGAGAGATTATCTTCATAAATAGCTTTAAATGATACATTTTTCTTTATATAAACACCCGGTGAACCATCGGGATTTCTTGTTGTATTTACGTTTGCAATATTACTTGCAACCGTATCCATTTTAATTCTTTGAGCCATCATTCCCGAGCCGGCTATATCAAATGCGCTGAAACTCATAGTCTAAACCTCCTGTTATCCTTACTGCCCGCCTCTTATTATATCCGAAATCCCTTGATATGCACGGCTTTCAAGGTTGGATAAAACAAGGTATTTAGTACCGGTTTTGGATAAGTCCATCATTTCCTTTTCTAATTCTACGTTGTTTCCGTCAGTGGAAGGTCCGTTGTAAATATCGTCAACAATTTGCGGATTGTAATCTGCCATTATGTCTGATTGTAAGTAAGCCTTTTCCTGAACAGTCGGAACTCTGTATTTGGGAACCTCTCTTGTAAATTCATTTATGGAATTAGGGTTATATTTTATACTGTTTTGACCTTTGATGTAATCCTGCAGAGCTGCGCTTTCGCGTATTTCATTAAGCTGACTTTCAAAGCTGACTTCTTTTCTCACATATCCGGGCGTTAAAACGTTGGCTATGTTTGCGGAAACAGCTTTTTGACGTACCATAAGTCCGTCCATCCCCAGCTTCATTAGTTCCATTGAATTTGATGTTATTAAATTCATACTTTTATCCTCCGGATATCTATACTATACCCATTGATATTTCAAACTCTGTTGACTCTTCATCAGATTTAACGAGTTTTATCTGCCCGAACTGGTCTTCTATATCTTTTTTACATATAACCAGACCGAGTCCGTTGCCTGCCGGCTTTGTTGTATAACCTTCATCAAAAATTTTGTCAGGCTCTTTAATCCTGTGACCGTTGTTTGATACGCTGATTTTTACAAACATATCTTCACGAACGGTAGTAACGGTTATATATTTTTCTGTGTCTTTATTGTTTTCGGCTCCGTCAATTTCTTCTTGGTTAAAAGATTCTGACGCATTTTTGATAAGATTTATCAGAACAGAAACAAATTTATTTTTGTCTGCAAGGATTTCATCTTCAATATCGTTTGTTAACTTTAGTGTAATCCCTTTACCTTCCAGATAAACTTTTGCAAGTGATATTGCCGTATTAACAAGTTCCTGTATTTTACAAGGTTCCAGTTTGTTTTCGTCGACAGTCTTTAGTGATAACAAATTATTATTAGCCATTGCAACAGATTTCATAATGTTATTTATTGCGTTTTCAATGGTTTCACTTTCAATATGGTTTTTCTCACAGTATTTGCGAATAATTTGTGAATAGAGTTCGCAAATTGATAACTGGTTTTTAATTTCGTGAGCGATATATCTTGTTTTTTTGTCATACCCTGTTTGCTCTTCCAGGGTTTTATCCATTTCTTCACGCTCAAGGTCTACTGCAATAACTTCCTGAGTTTGGGAGTTATACATATCAAACAGGTTAAGCATAACACTGTTTAACATATCGTTATCCCGTCTGTCAGGGCGGAATTTTTCCATATATTTTTTCAGACTTATCTTGGAGTTGTCGTTTATTACGTTGAATCCGTCGTCAAGCAGTCTTGAATTGAATTTAAGGTAGTACCCGGCGTATCCGTCGATTGCATCAAGCGAGAAATCCCAGATAAAAACTATACCGTAGCGTTGTGTAAGAATGCATAAAAATTCAGTTTCTTCCCATACATCCTGTTTGTAGGCGGTATCTTTTGTGTAGTCAATGAGTTTTACGTCTATATATTTCAATCGGCTTAGCAACCCTTGATACTTGGTTTTATCAAGGAGTCTGTATACGACCAAACCTTCTTGAGGAGTGTTTAGGATAGGCTCTACAAAAGCTCTGAACATTCCTTCGACGGTACGTCTTGTTATTGTCTTATTTTCCTGCAGGAAAATAAGGTTTTTCAGCAAATTCTTTTTTGGTACTACTCTTTTCATTATTATAATTTAATTTTAACTTTTTTATTCATAAATCCGTTGTTAATAGCGTACAATACTGCTTGAGTTCTGTCGTTAACCTGTAATTTTTGGAAAATATTGTTAACGTGTGTTTTAACAGTTGTTTCAGATATAAACAATTTATTTGCAACACCTTTGTACGTGACTCCCTGTGTTAAAAGTTCAAGTACTTCTTCTTCTCTGTGTGTTAGCGCGTCAAGGAAGTTTTCTTCTTTAACTTCGTTTGCGGCTGCTTCATCGCGGAATGTTTTTTGGAAATATTCAAAAAATCTTGATGAAATAGCAAGCGGAAGATAGATTTTTCCGGATAAAACTTCTTCAATAGCGTAGATTAGCTGTGCTGATGCCATAGTTTTTAAAATATAACCTTTTGCACCCAATTTCATTGCTCTAAAAATTAAATCAGCATCATCATACCCGCTCAATACAAGCACTTTTGTTCCTAACCCGAGATTCTCAATATCTTGCAATGCTTGTAATCCGTCACGCTCCGGCATATTCATATCAAGAATAACAATATCCGGATTGTGGCGCTTGATTAATGTAACACCAACATTAACGCTGGTTGCAGCACTCACTACATTGAATGTTCCTTCTAAGTTTAAAAGCTCCTTAATTCCGTTTACGTGTTCGTAATTGTCATCAATCAAAAGAACACTTGATTTCTGTTTGAACTCACGTCTCATACTATATCCTCTCTCCTCAAAAAAAATTATTAAATTCTCTACACTAAAAATATTACAACCTTTTAGATGAGCTCTACATCCACATCTTGATTGATTTTTAGGGGTAAATTACTAAACAAAAAGATGTACACCTTAAGATTAATTTTTGGCTTCAAATCCATGCGCGGCATGCCTTTTAAAAAATCAAGAGGTTTTTATATGAGGCATGGAAAATAATATTTATGCAGGATATTTTTCGGCGTAGATTTATGTTGTACATCATACTAACGGAGGGTTTTTGCTTGTAAATCTATTTTAGCCGCTTTAAATCGTTTTTTATCTTTTTCTGTTAATATTAGCAATAAGAATATCTGTATCTTCTATAAATTGAGGTATTATACTAATTAACATCCTTGATTTTTCAATATTATATTCGTGGGCGGTATTGTAGCGTTTTTCATAATATTTCCGCCTCTTTTCCAAATCAGGGATAAAATTGTACCCCTGCATTAACCGGAATGTATTGTTAACTGTTAACTTTCCCCCAAATATTATTAAAAGATAAGCATAATGTCATTCCTGACTTGCGGAT
>CASELB010000043.1 GCA_949288685.1 uncultured bacterium | reverse complement strand
AGCCAGCGCCAATACTAATACAATACTACCGATTACCAGAAGCATTATAGGTTCAATCATTTTGGTTAATGTATCAATAATATCATCCAGAATTTTATCAAGGTAATTAACCGCATTACCTAACATTTCACCTAAACGACCTGATTGTTCACCGGTTGAAACCATAAACAGCAACATTCTTGGTACAACACCGGTCATTTTCATCGCAACAGAAACCTGCTGCCCCTGTTGTACTTTAACAATAGAATCGGTTATTTTATCTCTTAAAAGTGAATTAGTAAGTGTAATTACACCGAGGTGCAAACAGTCTACAACCGGAATACCAGCATCGTATGACACCTGTACAACCGAGAAAAAGTTTGAAAAGTTTGCACTTAAAAGCAGGTTACTAATAAGAGGTATTTTTAATGCTATTCTGTCAAGCAGCCGCCGTGTGGGATTCCAGTGAGTGATTATATAAATAAATACACCCAGAGATACAAAGAATACAATTAAAACCCACCAGTTTGTTTTTAAATATTCACCCGCATTAATCAACACTGATGTAATCAAAGGCAAATCTTTTCCCTGGTTTTCAAACATTTCCTTAAACGTCGGGAATACAAACAATAACATTATAAGTACGATTACAGTTGCAAGAACAATAACGAAACACGGATACATCATTGTAGAAATAACTTTACCGCGAATATTTGCCTGCTTCTGCATCAATTCTTTAATACGACCTAAAGTCTTTTCCAATTCACCGGCTTCTTCACCGGCTTTTACAAGACCGACCATAATATAGCCAAAAACATTAGGATATCTGCCAAGAACATCCGCAAAAGACGCACCGCCCATAACCTGTGTTCTTAAAACCTTTGCCGTATCCCTGATTTTTTTCTTAGCAGCCTCAACCTCCATAAACATCAAGGATTCAACCGCCGGAATACCTGATTGAAGTAAAATTTGCAAAGTAGAAATAAATTCAATCCGCTCGCTAAGGCTCATAGGAACAATTTTAGCACCGCCTTTAGCGCCGCCTTTTGATGAAACACTGGCGTCAGTAATATCCATAGGTACAAGACCCATTTTTCTTACTTTATCACGCGCTTCCTTTGCATCAGCAGCTTCTATTGTGCCTTTGACAACATCCCGCCCTCTCTTTAATGCTTTATAATTATATGTTGGCATTCTTTTTTACCTCGTACTATTCATTTGCAAAACCAAGTACACGAACAAACTCGTCTACTGTAGTTTTACCGTCTATAATATGCTGTAAGCAGGACTGATTCAATGTTCTCATTCCGGCAGACACAGCTGCTTCTTCAATTTCAATATCGTGCGCACCCTGTGCAATAAGTTTTTTAATCTCTCTGGACATAGGTAATATTTCATAAAGCCCTAAACGCCCTTTATACCCTAAGAAACCGCACTCCTCACACCCAACCGGTCTGTACATTTTTGTCTGCAGCAACTGTTTTTGCTCTTCTTCGTTTGTGGTAAGGTGCTTAACTTCTTCTTCCGTAGGATAATACTCTTCTTTACAATTGTCACAGAGTCTTCTGACAAGACGTTGCGCAATAACACCTGTTAAAGTAGAAGATACAAGATAATCCTTTGCACCCATTTCTATAAGCCTTGTAATCGTTGCAGCCGCCGAGTTGGTGTGAACGGTACTCAACACAAGGTGACCTGTCAAAGCTGCCGATATCGCAACTTCAAGTGTTTCGTAGTCACGGATTTCACCGATAAGTATAATATCAGGGTCTTGACGTAATATCGCACGCATACACGATGCAAATGTAATATCCGCCTTGGCGTTTACCTGCGACTGGTTGATACCTTCCAGCTTGATTTCTATAGGGTCCTCAATAGTTGTAATATTAACGTCTTCTTTATTCAAACTCTTAAGAATTGTATAAAGCGTAGTCGTTTTACCTGAACCGGTAGGACCGGAGGTCAATATAATACCGTTTGGCGACTTAACCATGGTCTTAATCTTTTCAATATCCCACGGCTGTGCACCTTCAATTTTAATATCCTCACCCGAAGATTTTAAAGAAACCGCCGGCGCAAGAATACGGATAACAACTTTTTCTTTACCCGATACAGGAAGTGTATTTATACGGAAGTCATACGCCTTATCATTATACTTAATTGAAAATGTACCGTCCTGCGGTCTTCTGTGTTCAGCAATATTCATTCTCGCAAGAACTTTAAAACGTGTAATAACAGAATTTTCTACACTTGACGGAATTTCTAAAACTTTCCTTAATAAACCGTCGGAACGAAAACGTACAATATAATTGTATAATCTCGGTTCAACGTGAATATCCGAAACTTTTTGGTCTATACCGTCAGTAATAATTTTATATACAAGTTTTGCAACAGAAGAGCTAGCATTCTGAAGTTCTTTTTCAACCTGCGACCACAGAGAAGTTTCACCCTGAAATTGCGCCGCTTCCTCTTCCAGGGACTGCATAATACGTTCAGTTTCTTTTGCAGTCTGTAATTGTTTGATTTTATTTGTATAATCTTTTAAAAGAATTTCATAATCCGCATACGTCATTGCATAGGGAATAACCGAACGCCCCGTTGAAAATGAAATTTCTCTGATTATTCCCTTATCCGACGGATTAATCATTGCAACTTTCAGCTTGCTGCCTGAAACCTCAAACGGTATAGAGAATTTTTTAAATACAAAATCATCTGGCAGCCCTTTAAATAAGGCTAAATCAACATTTATATCTTCCGCATGGATTAATTCCACATTATACTTAGCGCTTAAGTATGTTCTAACTTGTTCATCAGTTATAAAATTGTTAGCAAAAAGTGCCGCATATAATGGTATTTTCTTTGTTTTAGCCAGTTCCCTGGCAGGCGGCAGATAATTCTCCTGAATCCAGCCGTTAGAAAGGAAAAATTCCTCATCACTCATTTCAGGGGTAGCCTGTACTTTAACCTCTAAAGAAGTATTTAGCGGAGAAGCCTGCAGCGGTTCTTGAATTTCAGTAGTTACAGTATTTTCCGTCTGTTTTATTAATTCTTCATACAAATCACTGAAATCATCATCCGTCAGTGATATGAACTTGGCTTTACATGTATCATTCTCGCAAATATTCTTAACCTGTGATTCTATTTCGGGTTTATTTGAAGCTACCGATTTTTTTATGATAATGAATAAATCATTATTTCTTATGTCGACAGGTATAAAGCCTGATGATACCATCAGGTTTTTATCAAACTTTTCCAGTAAATCAGGCTTTATACTGTTTTTTAATTTCTCTAATTGAGCTGTTATCATGGTTTTCTATAAATTACAAATTATTTATGCTAACGTCCTCGTTATCTTTGATTATTTTTGGAGTAATCATTATAACTAACTCTGTTTTAACCTTCTCACTTGTTGAAGATCTGAAAGCTGCACCGATACCCGGAAGGTCACCGAGGATAGGAATTTTAGAAACAGATTTGTTTGTTGTTTCTTGAATTAAACCACCGATAATAAGTGTTTCGCCGTCCTTAATTCTTACATTCTTAATATCAATGTTTCTTCTTGCAAGTAATGTTGCAGCAACATAAGGTTGTCTGTTACCTTCTTCATCATACTCAATATCAGTGATTTGACCAGCCTGTGTTGAGTATTCAGGAATGAGATTTAAAGTTACATAACCTTCCGGTGAAATAAACGGAGTGAATGAAACTTTCAAGCCCTGGTCAGAACCGATGTTGTAAGTCTTTTGGGCAACAGCCGCAGCACCTACACCTGAAGTTTGCATAAATTCTACGTCAACACTTTCCAGATAGTCTTGAGTAAGGTCAATGACCGCTTCTTTACCGTTTGTAACAAGTAATTTCGGATTTGCCAGAATTCTTGCCTTTTCTGTAGAAAGTAAATAGCTCATTTCCCACGCAATCTTCATACGGCTTTCATTCTTAGCATGCGCAATCCTTGTTCCGTTTGAATCTGAACTAAATGTAATATCTCCGCCTGTAACATTCCAAGTATTGCTGAACTCTTTACTTCCGTCTTCTGTTAATTCAAGTATAGAAAGTTCAACAAATGCTTGAGGTTGTTTTACATCATTTTCTTTTATAAAGTCACCAATCATATCTATTTGTGATTGTGAACCGCCTATGATTTTTATAGTACCTCTTTGAGGGAAATAAGAAACTTTAAGATTTTGAACATTAAACGGAATTGTAGACCCCAAAGTTACAGTACCTGAAAGAGAACAAGCCGTATAGCTTTCGCCAAGTTTTACAGGCTCGGAAGAACCGCCGCTTCCGCCTTCACCGCCTTCTCCTCCGCCTTCTTCATCAGATGCAAAACCAGTTGCACCTTCATCTTCAGGAGAAGACATATTCATTTGTTCGCCGGTTACATTTCCGCCGCTTGGTGAAAGCATATTACAAATCATTGATGCCATTTCTGCAGGAGTTGTATGGTTTACAATAAATGTTGCAGATATCGGCTTTTTATCAAACTGGTCAATAACGCTCTGCGCTATTTTTACGTCATTTTCCATACCAAATATAATTAATTCGTTCGTAGCAGTATTTACCGTAGCAATTTCTGTTGTTGATAAACCTGTTCTTTTCTTGCCGTAAATATTTTT
>CASELB010000042.1 GCA_949288685.1 uncultured bacterium | reverse complement strand
GACGTTTTAAAAATATTTTTGGATCTTTTATTCCTGTAAAATTTACTTGCATAATATTTCTCTTTATCTGTGGATAATATTATAAGTCTGTGAATAAATTTCTTTGTCATATTTTGATAAAAATTTTACAAAACTTAACTGATTTGTCTGCTAAAATTAATATTGTTATCTGAGGTTAGAAGCTATGAATATAAGATTTTTTTGTTTTGTTGTATTTGTATTTTTAATAATGGTGGGTCCGGTAAGTGCAGATGTTATAGAAAAAAGCGATGTATACAGGGTGGAAAACATCGGTACAAATTTGCTGGTTAAAAATAATATTGATAAGCGTATTATATTCGGTTTAACATTTATTAAAGATTATACGATTTATCCTGTTTCTACAGACTCTTCATTATATAAAGATTATAACCTCCATAATAATCGTGAAGTCACGGTGTCTGTAAATGAGTATCAAAAAATGACAAGTGACGATGAAGTTGCGGCAATAATTACTCATAATATTGCTCAAGGGGTTCACAGTTATACCGGTATAATGAACGGGCAGTTAATGATAACTAAAAACGGTGCGTTTCCTTTTAATTACTGGGCGAAGAAAAATGAACTTACATTTGACAGAAAGGCTGTAGATTATATGGTTAACGCCGGGTATAATCCTGTTGCGCTAATCACGGCTTACAGTAAAATTTTGCCGGATGTAAGAGGTTCCTTCTGGTCACGTCACAATTTGCCCGACAAAAGAATGAATAATATTTTTAATTATATAAAACAAAACTATCCGCAATATCTTAATAAGAATAGCTTTACAGAGTCGGTTTATTATAAACGTTTTATATCTGACCTTTAATTGAATTTCTAATCTCAGGCAAATTTTTTTTTTGTTCAGTTTTATATACTGTATGGAAATAAAAGTTTTAAAAAATTATTTGTTCTCCCAAAGTACTAAACTGATTAAAACTATAAAAAATAGTACTATTTTGCGAAATCGTAGTAGCTTAGGGCAGGATGTTTTTGAAAAGTTTAAGCCGCTGATTTTTGAGAAATCCGGTTCGGTTATCGAGGCTAAAAATTATGCCCGTGTACATTTTCAAATGGAAAATATTGTCGGTGGTCGGCTTAGTGATATAAACAATGTTAACAGATGTTTGTGTGATATATATAACATGAACAAAGGAAAGATTTTATCCCCTCCGGTTATAGAACTGTATAAGAATTGGCGTCAACGCTATTCAGGAATGTACGGTTCAGGTGTGATTTCTTTAAACACTGCCTATAACATGTTTCCCGTACTGGCGCATGAAATCGCACATTATAATCATGAAAAGGTTTCAAGTAATTATATCAAAATGGGAAAAAAGAGTGAAATTATTAATTCCGGATTAACTGATTTTTCTATTTATAACAAATTTATTAGCAATAAATCAGCACTTAAATCCATAAAAAAAGAGATTAGAGGTTATGCATGTTCCTCACCGGCAGAATTTGTTGCCTGTGCATTTGAAGCTATAATGTGCAAAAAACGATTGTCTCCGACAATACTTGAATTATATAAAGAATATGAAGGACCTAATGCTGAAATATTAAAACAATATTCAATATTGTAAATAAATTTAAAACTAGTTTTATTAATTATGTCTAGAGGTAAAGCGGCAAAGTTTGAACTTTTGAAGTATATAAAAGAATTGATTGAAGAGCTTAAAAAATCAGAGACAGTCTTACTTTTAGAATATTATAGACTTTTTAAACAAATATATATTACATCAGAAAATAACATAAACTGTCATGCTGAACTTGTTTCAGCACCTAACCAACTTGAAGTTTCTGTTTCCAACTGGTAAGAGCCCGAAATAAATTCGGGATGACAGTTATATTGCTGCCGTCCAGAACTTGTTTCAGGACCTAAAACGGACCTTGTTAGAGATTACGAAATAAGCTCGGGGTGACAACACTTATTATTAAATAGACTTAAAAATGCACTAAAAAAGAGGCTTATTAAAAGCCTCTTGATTAAATGGTGGGCGTTAGAAGACTCGAACTTCTGACCCTCTCCTTGTAAGGGAGACGCTCTACCAACTGAGCTAAACGCCCAAATATGTAATTGTCATTTTTAACTTGTTCAGTTGGTAGAGCGGAAATTTAGTAACCGTTCGGTTGCCAACTTGAACCACATCCATTACATTGACTATCTTAAATAAAACATATATTACAGTCAACCCCTTTGTTTGAAAAATATTCTGTTCCTCTTAACTTCGCATTCTCCGCCTATCGGAAATGTTATTTTTTCTGCAATATGTCCTAATTTTAACCCTGTCCATAATGGCACCTTAAACTCTTCAGAGTATTCCTTAATTGTCTCATCAAGCCATTCAGCGTTATCAATTCCTGTAAATTCTCCGCAGACAATTCCCGCAACGTTATCTCTGAATCTTTTAATCCCGCCTAATTGCGCCAGACAGCGGTCAATCTTATATGCAGACTCATTAATATCTTCAATTATAAATACAAATTTTTCATCCGGTATAAAATCTCTTCCGCAGAGACTTGTTATTGTCGTTAAATTTCCTCCCCACGCAATACCGTTTGTACTATTCTCAGATGAACCGGTTAGCCCGTATTCACATTGTTTTCCGCCGAGTGTTTTAAAAAATTCATTAATTGTAAAATCTGAAATCTTTTCTTCTCCCAAATCTCCTGATAGCATAGGCGAAGAATATGTTACAAGCCCGGCATGTTTTAGTAGCATTACGGAAAGTGCTGTTACATCAGAGTAACCGCAAAATAATTTCGGGTTGTGTTTTATTAAATCATAATCCAGCTTATCTATAATCCTTAATGCACCGTATCCGCCGCGTGCACAAATTATGCAGTTTATTTCTTTATCCGCAAAAAAATTGTTGATTTCTTCTCCTCGTATATTATCCCGACCTGCCATATAACGGTATTTATCAAACAGGTGCTCTGAGAGTTTGACTTTAAATCCGGCATTTTGCAGCAGCTTTGTTCCGGCTTTGATACGTTCCGGTTCTTTAAGGCTGCCACATGGCGCAATAATGCCTATTGTGTCTCCTTTTTTTAACGGTTCTGGGAAAATATAACTCATGACTTTCTCCGTTTATGCTACAATATTACCATGAATGATAATTACTTGCCTTTATATCGAAAATACAGACCACAGTGCCTGGAAGAAATTGTCGGTCAGGAGCATATTAAAAAAACACTTAGAAGTGCAATAGAACTTAATAAAATTTCCCATGCTTATTTATTTACGGGTCCAAGGGGAACTGGAAAAACATCTACGGCGCGTATTCTTGCAAAATCGCTAAACTGCATTAACGGTCCTACTATTACTCCGTGTAATGAATGCCCAAGCTGTAAAGACGTTACAAATACCGTACCGATTGATGTTATAGAAATAGATGCAGCAAGTAACAGAAAAGTTGAAGATACTCAGAATATTCTTGAAAAAATCCAGTATACGCCAGTTCATGGCAGATACAAGATTTATATTATAGACGAAGTGCACATGCTTACTAATCATGCTTTTAACGCACTTTTGAAAACTCTTGAAGAACCGCCTGAGAATGTAATATTTATCCTTGCGACAACCGAAGTTCATAAAGTTCTTGATACAATTAAAAGCCGGTGTCAGAGGTTTGATTTCAGGAGAATAACAACCGAAGATATCGTAAACCACCTTAGATTTATTTCTGATAAAGAAGGGATAAAAATCAATGATGATGCACTTTTCGCAATAGCTAAAAACTCTGCGGGCGGTATGCGTGACAGTATAGCCCTTCTTGACCAGTTAAGTCTTCTCGGCGTGCAAACGGAAGTAACGCTGGATGATGTAAATAATATGCTCGGGCGTCTTTCTTTTGATTTGCTAAAACAGATTGCGGATAAAATTATTCAATCTGATACGCAGGGCGCTCTTGAACTTCTTGAAAAAGTTTACAACTCGGGAAACGAACCGACATTAATACTTTCAAACCTTTGTGAGTATTTTAAAAATATGCTTATTACGAAAAATAGCAGAAAAGAATTACAGGAAGAATTAACTGGTTACAATAATGCACAGGTTCAAGAGGTGGCAAAGCAGGTTGAACAACTTGAAACACACCAGATTGTATTTCTTCTTGAACGAACAGCACATTATATAAGAGAACTAAAACAGACAGCAAATCAATATTTGTGGCTGGAAGTAGCAATAATTGATCTTGCAAATATTTCAGAAAATACAAAACTTATTGAATTACAGAATAGAGTAAAAGCTCTTGAGGGCGGTGATATCGCAAGAAATGCTTTGCCTGTTAAACCAGTGATAAAACAACCGGCAGAACAGTCTCAAAACGTAACAGCACAAACAAGTATTCAACCGTCGGTGCGGAATACAGAAGAAATATCGACCGGCATGGAGAAAGTTCAGGAGGACTTAAAGGCTGAAAATAATTCTGCAGAAAATCAGGCGCCTGCCCATATTAAACATGAAGCGGTTAATACTTCCGGTACCCTTGATGCTGCAGGACTGTGGGCGGGACTTATTAAGAATATAAACAGCCCGTCAACGCAGGCATTGTTGCGGCTTGCAAATCCTGTTAAGATAGCGCCGGATGAAGTCGTTATCACTTTTAAGCAAGAAATTTTTGTAAAACAGGCTAATGAGGATTCAAAAAAACAAATTTTAAAAGATGCTGCGGATAAATTGTTCGGGCAAACAAATTCCAGAATTACAATAAGGCTTCCGCAATCAGGGGATACACCGCTCCCAAAGTCTGAACCGGCGCCGTCTACGCCGGCGCCGGCAAAAACATTTAAACCTAAAAGTGCTGCTCCTGTTCAGCCGCCGCGGACAAAAGCAGATGATGATTATGATACAAAGCAGGAGGAAAAGGCATTTACGGCAGAAGTATCTGATGTTCAGAATGAAGTACAGGAGGATAATTCCGGTGAGACTTTTTCGTCCGATCAGACAAGGATGATTGTTAATTTATTTGACGGTAAGTATATTTAGGCGGGTATAAAAGCCTTATTATACAACGTGTAGAGTAGAAAATTAAAGTTTTTTCAAATTATGCCGTAAATAATAATAGTGTAACAATCATAGGTTTTCTGCAATGTTTAATTCTCCAATAAATCCTTTGTTCGGTGTCACTCCTGCAGGGCAGGAAGGGCGTCAGGGCAGACAGGAAAAAGAAGAAACTAATCAGAATAGCGAAAAAGATAAAAATGCGCATAAAAATATTTTTTCAGATACTGATGAACCGGTGCTTTATACCGGTATTATTGAAGAATCGTTTAATATGGAGTTATATATAAAAAATTATTTTGAGCGTTTAAAATCGGAATTTTGTAATGCTCCTGAAAAGGTGAGTAAAATTGATAAATTTTTACAAAAATTTGATATAGATAAATTTATGCGTAAGTATGGTAAGGAGTTATCAAAAGAGGATTTGAATGTAATTTTATATGAAAAAGTTACAGAACTTGGACTTGTAAGTGCGGAATGACAATAAAAATAAAGGGAGGGGTAAATGATATGTCACCCTGAAGGGGTAAATATTCATTTCAGGACCTAAAACAAAAGGTACCTGTCACCCTGGATAAACCATGTCACCCTGAACTTGCGGATTGCGAGCAGTATTGCACCATGAATAAATATGTCACCCTGAATTTATTTCAGGGTCTAAAGCAAG
>CASELB010000041.1 GCA_949288685.1 uncultured bacterium | reverse complement strand
TCTTAAAAAAAATCTGGGCGATACAAGGCTCGAACTTGTGACCCCTTGAATGTCGTTCAAGTGCGCTACCAACTGCGCCAATCGCCCGGATAATCCTCCGTAATTCATATTCTATATAAAAAATCTTTTTTTAGCAATCCCGCTGCATAAAAACAGATAACCCAATCTTCATCCCCTAGTGAATTATATCCAAACACATATTTTCAAAGACATTTTGCATATTCATATTCAACTCTATCTGACGCTTTGCCCGTTCAACTGCTTCAATATCTCTTATAAAACGACTATTCCCCGGATTAGACTTTAATAAATCCGCCATATAATTCTGAACCGCAGACAAAACTTCAAGCGGCAAATGTTCACCCGCCAAATTTATTAATCCTTCCGCCGCGTTAAATGCATCTTTTCGCTTAAATTCATAATACCCAGTAAAAATACCGTCTATAATTGAATATTCCATTGCCGGACGCTCATAAGACGGAACATAAAAACACTGTGAACGGCTCACAATAGTCGACAACAAATCCTCCCTGTATCTGGCAAGAAAAATAAACATCACCTTCGATGAAGGCTCTTCAATAATCTTTAATAATGAATTTGCAGTCTCTTCCTGAAAATTTTGCTGATTTAACCCGCAAATATTTCCGTCACCATCTCTGTCACAAAATATAAATACCCTGTAAAAATCCGACGACGTCATAAGTGAACTTTTTATCTCATTTGCCTGTTTAATCGATATAACCGTCTTGGACTCATCATCGGATGGCTTGTTATCAACTCTTGATATTACCTGAACAGCCGGATGCGCATTATCACGTATCCAGTTACAATTAATACACGTGCATCCGTCACTTTTATCCCCCGTGCAGTTCAAAATCCTTGCAATTTCACGGCTTAAAATAAATTGCGACTCAAAATCACTCCCCCAGAAAATTATACTCTGCGGTACTCTTAGAGGAGTTGTATTAAACATCTGTTTGAAATAATTTGTCAAAAACGGGTACTTATCCGATAATAGCATTTTCCACCTCAAATTCCACATCATAACTCATACCGTTTTTTATTCTGTACTCCGCATTAACCAGACTTTGCTTAAACCGAACCATATCTTTTAAAGATGTATTTTTGAGTTTTGCAAGAGTTTGTTTAACTACAAATTCATGCATGCCGGCAAGTTTTGAAATTTCAAAAGTACTCTTAGACGCCGCATTCAACTTTATTATTATCCACTTTCTTAACATTGTCTGCACAGCGCTCAAGATTTCAAGCGGATGTTTTTTGTCAATTAAAAGCCGAAACTCCATAAGTGCTTTGTCTTTCTCATTTTTCATAATGTAATCTGTCAGATTAAATAAATCTTGATTGGAAATACAGTTTTCCCGTACAAGTTTTTCACCGATTTTTTTCTCGGGATAAACCAGCAGTTTAAGTTTTTCTAACTCTGCGTCAAACTTGCGCAGATTATTGCCAATCTGCTCAATCAAAGCATTACACGCAGCATTATCAAGGGAAATATCTTTTTCCTTAGCCATCCCCTTTATTCTTGTAATCAATTCAGCAGTTTGATAAGTTTTTATGGCATCAAACACCCGGGAATCGGTTTTAGAAAGAATTTTATATAACTTGCGCCTTGTATCCGGTTTCTTCCCCTCTCCCCGCGGGAGTTTCCAGACAAATACAATATCAACATTTTCAGGCGACTCTTGCACCATTGTTTCAATCTCCGCAAGCTGCTTATCATCAAAGCCGCCGCCCTTATCACTAAAATACCCGCCGCAGTTAATAATAATTAACAGACTGCCAAACATCATAGGCTGGGTTCTTAGTATTTGTGCAAGCTCTACAAATCCGGGATTTGTATAAACACGATAATTCATTGCGGCAAAATTTTTATCAAGTTTTGCACGCATTGCATTAAGTGCTTTTTCTATATCGTAATCTTCTTCCCCGTAAAAAAAATGTACTGTCATACAGAAATTTTATCACAAAAATATAAAAACACCTCCAAATAACTTTCAAGATATTAGTGAGTTTTAGCCAGCTTTTGTAAACTTTTGTAAATCTTTATCCAAAAACGTTAAAGTTTTTTGAAAATCTGCCGATATATATTATATATACAATTGTATCTTGAGGTGTGTATCATGACAATCACGGCGATTAATGGAATCTATGACTATGGAGCGACGTATCAGCGCCAGTTCTTTGGCAGCACGATTTCCGATAAAAAGCTGAACGATTTGATGAAGGAGTACCACATCCGGCAAACGGGTGATCCATACACCGATATCAAAGAACTTTATAAAGCGATGTACGGGGATTATTCCCAACAGGCTCAATCGAAAATCGCAAGACAAGAATCGGGAACTGCACAAACTCAATATCCGTGGGAAAGCGTAATGGCAAAAATAGGGCTGGCAGCAACCGGAAATATTGACGAAGACAGAGCTTCATTTGATTCCGCTCTCAGACAATTGACTAATGTCGCCCAGGGTGACCAACAGGCTTACCTTGCACAACTTAAATACGAAGGGCAAAAAGCATTTGCAGCAACATTGCCTCAAGAGGCTGCACCTCAAACAGTTAGTGCGTACGATATTATGTCGGAAGTCAACAGAGCTTTTATTAATTACTAGCTGAAGTATGCAAAAGCCCCCTTTAATAAGGGGGGCTTTTTGGTATTCAACAACTTATATTAAGAAATATTAACCAATCTTTATACGGATGTAAAGATTATATTAAAAAAAACGGGATAAGCATTTTTTTACTCTATAATAAAATTGCTAAAAAGAGAATGAAAAAAGGAGAATAACATGCAATCTATAGAAGAAATGCTTTCAAAATTGGAAAACGCAGATAATACAGTAAAAAATGAAATAGAAAATCAATTAGTTAGCATAGGTTCTAAAGCTGTTCCGGAACTTGTAAACCAGTTACAAGTTGTAAGAGGCATCAAAAGAGGGGTTGTTGCAATGACTTTAATCAGAATTGGCGATGCAAGTGTTGAATACCTTAAAAAAGCAGCAGGCAGCAACAAAGATTTTGAATGGGTTGCTAAGTATTTAATCTCTGAAATTACCGGTGTTGCAGCTTAAGAAACATGCCGGAAGATAAAGTTAAAGTAGAAATTTACACAGATGGCGCATGCAGCGGAAACCCCGGAAAGGGCGGCTATGGCGCCATTCTTGTTTATATAGATTCAAACGGTCAAAAACACGAAAAAGAGTTTTCTCAAGGATATAGCAATACAACCAATAACCAGATGGAACTGCTTGCTGCAATTACAGCACTTGAGGCGCTAAAAAAACCTTGCAAAGTTACACTTACCTCGGACAGCAAATACTTAACAGACGCTATTAATCAAAAATGGCTTGACGGTTGGATAAGAAACGGATGGCGTACAGCCTCTAAAGCTCCCGTGAAAAATATCGAACTCTGGAAACGGCTTATTGATTGTATGAAACCTCACGATATAACATTTGTATGGGTAAAAGGGCACGCCGGACACCCGTACAATGAACGCTGCGACCGCCTTGCAGTCGAAGCAGCTAAAGCCGATAACCTCCTTGAATCGCCATATTAAAATATTATACTAAAACCCGTTGACTAACTGTAGTTAAAACGCTACAATATTACTATGAAATCAGTTACATTCTATCAACTTTCGAACGGAAAAGAGCCTGTTAAAGAATGGCTTTTATCCTTAGATTTAACAACTCGCATTAAAATCATCAAAAGACTTGAAAGAATATATGATGATAATTTTGGTGACCATAAACAAATTGCCCCTAATCTGTACGAACTAAGGTTCTTTTTTGGCAAAGGTTATAGAATATATTACACAATAAAAAAAGACACTGTGGTTATTTTGTTACAGGCAGGCGATAAATCAGACCAGAAAAAAGATATTATTATTGCAAAAAGTTATTTACAAACTATAAAGGATAATTAAAATGACAGAATTAAATAATTTTATTATAGAACAACTAAAAGATGAGAAATTTCAAAAAGAATATATGAACGAAAGTTTAGCAGAATATATAAACAATGGTGATTTCAATGCTTTTTTCCACTCTCTGGAACTTGTTATTAAATCCCGTGATAGCATAAGCGGTTTTTGTACAAAAGCCGGAATTGACCGTGCAATGTTGTATCAAATTTTTCATGGCGAACGTATACCCAGAGTTGATACATTAGCCAAAATTTTAAAGACACTCGGATATACTCTCCAAATAGCATAATTACCCCTCATCCACCGCACCTTCAAAATACCTGTTACAAATTTCCGGTAATGTGGAATACATGTAATAAGGTACAACTAAAGAGATTGAACGGAGCAGCTAATGTCAAAAGTAGAAGGTACAGGCGGAGCAAGAGAAATAAACCGCACACACAGATTAAAACAAGAAGAGCAGGGCAAGGCTAACAAAACACTGTTCAACTTTGGTGATGAAAATTCTGACGGAAAAGTACATACTGTTGCAAGAGGTGAAACAGCGTTTGCTATTGCGCGTAAATATAATATAACAATCTATCAGCTTGCTGAAGCTAACGGCTGGCAGGTAATTAAAAACAAGGGGAATATTGTATTAAAGAAGAACGGAAAAACGGTAAATATACAGGAAGGGATGAAAATACAAGTCACTGCAGCAAACACTTCCAAAAGTACGCCGGAGGAGAATACGCAATCCGGAATTTATACCGTAAAATCCGGCGACAACCCTATGAAAATTGCAGATAATAACGAAATATCCATAAGACAACTGGCAGACGCTAACGGCTGGGAAGTAAGTACACACAACGGAAAAATTGCAATATTAAAGAACGGGGAAGAAGTCAAACTTCAAAAAGGGGAAGAGCTTAACCTCCCGCAATCAGTAACCGCGGATTTAGAAGGAATTTCCACACTTTCTGACGCTAAAAAAGCAACCGGAATGAGTGACGGATTTGCAAATATTATAACCGGATTTGAAGGGAATCCGGATAATGATTTTAAGCCATATACAAAAGCCTATCAGGACTCAAATGGAGTCTGGACAATAGGTTACGGGTACACAAAAGGAATAACGTCTAAAAGCAGAATGTCCTCAGCCGAAGCGTACACACGACTTGCAAAAGATTATTTACAAACCCGGGAAGATATAAGAATAGAGCTGGGTGATGATGTATTTAATCAAATTCCCGAGCCGATAAAAGAGGGCTTAATTGACTTAGTTTACAATAAAGGGTTTGACTCCATTGATATAGAAACATTTATTGAGAATATAAATTCAGGAGACCTGTCTGCTGCATTTGAGCAACTTATATTCACTAAATCAATAGAAACCGGTAAAGAAATGAACGGTTTATATAAACGCTCGCTTGCAAGACTTGCCATGGTGTACAAGAGCTTTGACAGCGACACACAGGCAGAATTAAAACCGGTTATTGATGATTTTTATGAAAAGTGCAAAACAAAAGTTAAACAAGAAGAGTTAAACAGATGGTGGGGCGGCGAAGAAATAAAAAGTGATACTCAAATCCGTTCAACATATATTGTACAGGAAAATGACACCGGCTTAATGGCTATTGCAAGGAAATTAGGTGTTAATTATAAAGAACTTGAAGTTTTAAACAAACATCTGGGCAAAGATTTTACAATCCGCGCCGGAGATGTAATAAACCTGCCGGCAAAAGGGCAAAATGTAACTCAAACAACTATTGATAAGGTTCTTGCCGATGAAATCATAAAGATTGAAGAACTTGATTTAAGCAAAAAGGAAAGACTTAAGAAAACCGAAGAATTATTTGACAAATACGCAAAATACTACAATCTGCCGGATGAGGCCGTTGAAATATTTAAAAATGATGCCCGTGATGAATATGATTCGTGGTTTAGCATAGATACCGACAATATGTGTGCTATGGCGGGCGTTCTTGATGCTAAAACCCCGGAAGATTTGTATATAGCAATTGATAAGGCTATTGATGAATCAAAAGATGCAAGGAAGTTTGCAGGTTTAGTGTTAAACAAAAAAATTAATAAAGATAATATCCGCGGATTAATTGAAAACGCCGGCGGCTCCGAAAAATTTGTTAAAATGATTAAAAAAGCCGGCGGATTTGATGTTTTGCGCCACTCCTTGAATGTACTTGTAAACAAGGATGAAAATAATACAGAAATAATAAAACGATTTGAAAAAGCCGTAGAAGATGAAAAATATTCGGATATAATCAAGGTTTTTGACAATGTACTTGCCGACAGCCCGCGGGAAATAGGCAGCGAACTTGCAAGAACTCTGGATAAAGACGATGATTTAAATTCTCTGTTCTATAAATATCAAATCCAGCGGGTCAAAGGAAGTAATGTGCTTGAAGTTTTACGTTCAAACGATATCATTTCCGGAATTTGTGAGGCAGATAATGACAGAGCGACATGTAAAGCAGAAATAATGAAACTCTTTAATATGCTTGATAAATATTATGCTCTTGATGAGAAGAAGAAAGCAGAATTTCTGAAACTTGTAGATAAAGAATTTCGACCGAGAACATTCTGGAAGCCGAGTACATGGTGGATTGGAACCTCAAAAATTGCAGAATCATTTAAAGATTTGATATCAGGAGAAATCCGCGGAAAAACCGTTCGTACGGAAGTATGCCG
>CASELB010000040.1 GCA_949288685.1 uncultured bacterium | reverse complement strand
GTTTTAGGTCCTGAAATAAATTCAGGACGACAGGGGTAAATAGTATTAAAGTACCTGTCATCCTGAAAGCGTAGAAAATCGGGTTATCATTTTGTACGATTTTCACGCTGTTCAGGATCTTGCACAAGTACAAGTATAACGCTATGCGGGTGAGACCCTGAAACAAGTTCAGGGTGACATGAAGAAGAATACCACGCGGGTGAGACCCTGAAACCTCTTGGTTGCTCGCGATAAACGGCGTTACGTGTTGAAAACTCAACGTTTCCAACACTCCAGCCTCTGCTCGCAATCCGCAAGTTCAGGGTGACATGAGTATATTTACCCCTTTATTTACCCCCTAGAGTGACGGGTTAAGTTTTTTCGTATGAATTATTGACGGTCTGTACCACAGGCTTAACTTCCTTAGTACAAATGATTTTATTTTCCCCTCATTATCCCTCTCTAACAACAGCTTTGTAGAATCACCATACCGGCGCTCTGTCGTTAAACTATCCAATAATCCGTTTTTATAAACTCTGGTTTTTACAAGATTATTTTTACTCAAATACTTTAATCTCCCTGAAAACGCTTCTCCTTTCAATGTTGCAATTTCCTTATCAAAAACTATTCCTTTGTTTTTCACAACTTCATCAAAGCCCTTAAGCGCAAGTTTTTTATCATGCATTATTCCAACACCGACAAGCCCCAGTGTCGCAAGCCCTGACAGGGAAAGTAAAACTGCCGCAGTTTTATTTGCCCTCCTCTCCAATATTTTATCATTCTCTTCAACAGTACTTTTAAACACCGATGCTGAAACCGGCAATGTTATATTTTCTATTCGCATATATTCTCCGTTATTAAGTAATCATTTAACTATCTCCCGATAAAACAGAGAATTATATTCACCGGTAAGAAAAATTTTTAATAAATAAAAAATTTTTATAATTTGAAAGATTATACGAAAAGAGGACGGCTAAAAACCGTCCTCTTTCTTCTACCATATAAACAATTACTGCATTGGCAATCCTTATTACATCATACCGCCCATGCCGCCCATTCCGCCCATAGGCATATCAGGAGCTTTATTTTCTTCCGGAATATCAACAACTGCTGCTTCTGTAGTCAATAACATAGATGCAACTGATGCCGCATTCTCAAGGGCTGAACGTGTAACTTTTGCAGGGTCAACAATACCTGCTGCAAACATATCAGTATATCTGTCAAGAAGTGCATCATACCCATAAGCACCTTTTTCAGCTCTTACATTTTCAATTACTACGTCAGATTTAGCACCAGCGTTGTTTGCAATTGCTCTTAAAGGAATATCTAACGCAGCTGTAAGAATTTTGAAACCGCTCTTTTCATCGTCAGATTCAAAAGCAAGAGTTGAAAGTTTGTTTTCAAGTTCTTGTTGTACTCTTACCAGTGCAACACCGCCGCCCGGTACAATACCTTCTTCATTTGCAGCTCTGGTTGCGTTCAGGGCATCTTCTATTCTTAATTTTCTTTCTTTTAATTCAACTTCAGATGCCGCACCAACTTCAATCACTGCAACGCCGCCTGAAAGTTTTGCCATACGTTCTTGGAGTTTTTCTTTATCATATTCACTGTCAGATGCTTCAATTTGTTTTTTAATCAAATTAACTCTTTCTCTAACAGCTTCTTTTGTTTCGTTACCTACAACAATTGTTGTCTCATCTTTAGTAACAGTAACACGTTTAGCAAGCCCCATCATATCGGTTGTTACATTTTCCAGCTTAATACCAAGTTCTTCTGTAAACATTTGACCGCCGGTTAAGATTGCAATATCTTCCAACATTGCTTTTCTTCTGTCGCCAAATCCCGGAGCCTTAACGGCAACCGCTCTTAATACTTTTCTCATTGTGTTAACAACAAGTGTCGCAAGTGCTTCGCCTTCAACATCTTCCGCAATAAGAAGTAATGAACGACCGTCACGCGCAACTTGTTCCAATATAGGAACTAAGTCTGCTATTAGGTTAATTTTCTTGTTAATACAAAGGACGTAAGCGTCTTCAAGAACAGCCTCCATTCTTTCAGCGTCAGTTACAAAATAAGGTGATATATAACCTTTATCAAACTGCATACCTTCAACAACTTTCAGGTTAGTACCGAAAGATTTTGATTCTTCAACAGTGATAACACCGTCATTGCCCACTTTTTCCATTGCTTCCGCAATAAGTTCACCGATTTCGGAATTGTTGCCGGCAGAAATACCTGCAACTTGAGCAATTTCTTCTTTTGTATTAACAGGTTTTGAAAGGTCTTTAATCTTATTAATAGAGATTTCAACCGCTCTGTCTATACCTCTTTTTATAGAAATCGGATTAGCACCTGCCGTAAGATTTTTTAAACCTTCTTTTACAATCGCCTGTGCAAGAACTGATGCGGTTGTTGTACC
>CASELB010000039.1 GCA_949288685.1 uncultured bacterium | reverse complement strand
CTCAAAGCAAAAAATCTTGCGCTTAGAAAAGAAATAGAAGAAGAGTTTAAAAAATAATTTAAGGCAATTGGAATATCCGCCCTATGACGAGAAATGATTATAGATAAATAGAAAATATATTAAAACAGTTGCACCTGTTGGTAGTATATGTTAATATACTACCAGCAGGTGCAATTATATGCTTAATACATTTAAAAAGGTACCAATAATAGAAATAGTTACAATATTACTGTTGAATATTATAATATTTATTATTGGTACATTTCAATTATTTTATTTGACGGATATATTTCTCAGAAGAGTTATAATGAGTTAGTTTTCTTATTAAGATGTAACATTTTTGTGATTAGCTGCTATGTTTGTGTATATTTAAATTGTGCAAAATAATTATCTTATAAAACTTTATTTTGTTTATATCTCTGTTCTATTTTTGTTTGTCCTGCTATTCTCAACCTCGATATTGAAACTAAAAGCAAAAAACCTTGAACTTCGCAGGAAAATTGAAGAATCTTATAAAAACAAATCAGTGAACGCTCCAAAGCGGGACACGGAAATCCTGACAAACCGGTGATGAAACTGTTAAAAGAATATAAAACGGCATTGGAAAAAGAGATAGATGAATATATGACAAGAGATGTCCAAACGCGCCGCAGGACTAATCAAACAGAGGATAATCAGGCGGATACAGATGAGAGAACATGGGGCGGCGCAATAGTAAAGAACGCATACATTTAAAAACAGATTTTTGAGTATTCACATTTATTATTTTTGCAATTATGCAAAGAGTTTTCGCTCAAGGTGGCAATCTGTTTTGCAATATTAATTAGCCGGGTCTCATAGTCTGTTATTAATTCAGGGGTTATTTTTATCGTAATATTACAATTGTTTTTTAAATCAATATATACAAAACTAATGTTTGTGTCTGTTTTCAGATACTTATTTAAAGCTGTTACATAGACCATTGTTTGATAATCATATTTAGGTTCTTCTGGTGTGCTCCCTGTTTTGTAATCAAGTATGTAAAATTCTTCATCTTTTTTTACAATTGCATCCAGTCTGCCGCCAAACCAGTAATCACCAAGTTTTACATTTAATGTGAATTCTGTTTTTACCGGTGTAAAGTTAAAATATTCATTTGATTTAAGTCGTTCCCATAAAGTGCTTTCTCTTGCATTCAGTGCCGGTTCAAATCTTGAGATGTCAATTCCTGATAAATAGTAACCGGCTATTGCGTGAATGTTTTTACCGTGTTCGAACGGAGTTGTTGATTGCGGCATTATAATATTTCTTACATAACGCAAAAAATATTTTTTTTTGCACTGTGTATAGGTTTTTAACATTGCCGGTGATAAAATTTTAGGATTATCCATACTTAACTTTAGTATATCATATAAAATTTTGTGTTATAATATTCAAGGGATTATATCAAGGAAATAAAAACAGGTGATATTAGAGGATTTGAATACAAAACGGTCAATGCGTGAGGCTTTTGGTAAAACTCTTGAACAGTTGGGCAACGAGGATAAAAATATTGTTGTTCTTGATGCAGATTTGTCAGGTTCCACTCAAACAAAGTTTTTTGCAAAATCTTTTCCTGAAAGGTTTTTTGATGTAGGTATTGCAGAACAAAATCTTATATCTACTGCTGTCGGGCTTTCCATGGAAGGCAAAATTCCTTTTGTTGCAACATTTGCAATATTTGCAACCGGCAGAACTTATGACCAGATTAGAAACGGTGTTTGTTATCAGAATGCAAATGTGAAAATAATCGGTACACATGGCGGTTTGACAGTAGGCGAGGACGGCGCAACCCACCAGTCTCTTGAAGACGTATCTTTGATGCGCGGTATCCCTAATATGACAGTAATAGTACCTGCAGATGCAAAAGAGTGTGAAGAGGCTGTAAAGTTTGCATACTTACATCGCGGACCGGTCTATATAAGGATTTCAAGAAATAGTGTTCCAAATATTTTCTCCTCTGGGTATACTCTTGCAAATAAAGTATTTACAATAACAGAAGGTAACGATATAATACTTTTTACAAGCGGTGAATTACTTTCGGAGTGCATAGCTGCGGCAAAACTTTTATCCTCAAAAGGGATATCGGTAAAAGTAATAAATGTTCCTTTCATAAAGCCGGTTGATAGAGAAGGTATTATTCACGCGGTAAAAACGGCAAAAGGTGTTGTTACGGTTGAAAACCATTCAATAATAGGCGGCTTAGGCTCCGCGGTATGTGAGGTTTTAGGCGAAAATTCTCCCAGACCGGTTTGCAGGATTGGTGTAGAGGATAAATTCGGACAGAGCGGAACGCCGGATGCGTTATTAAAATTATACGGACTTGATACGGCTTCTATAGCAGGAAGGATTGAAAAATTTTATGATTCAATTAAGATCAGTTACTAAAAAATACAAAAACAATTATGCACTTAAAAATATTAACCTTGATATTTGTTCGGGTGAATTTGTTTTTGTTACCGGAGCTTCGGGTGCCGGCAAGTCGACGCTTATGAAACTGCTCTATAAGGAAGAGACACCTTCAAGCGGCACAATACTAATAGGCGGCGTAAATATTGCAAACCTTCCGCCCGAGAATGTGCCCAGCCTCAGAAGGTGTATGGGGATTGTTTTTCAGGATTATAAACTTCTTCAAAATCAAACGGTTTTTGATAATATAGCGTACGTTATAAGAACTCTCGGTATGAGTTCTGCTGAAATAAAACAGAGGGTGACAATGGCTTTAAAGGTAGTCGGGCTTTCTGATAAGGCTAAGGCAAAACCATCAGAACTTTCCGGCGGTGAGCAGCAACGGGTAAGTATTGCCCGTGCAATGGTTAACGGTCCTCCGCTTTTGATTGCGGATGAACCTACCGGAAACCTTGATCCTAAAAACTCTATGGAAATTATGCAAATTTTGGAACAGATTAATCAGAGAGGTATTACTGTTATTGTCTCTACGCACGATGCAAATATTGTAAATCATTTTAGAAAACGTGTATTGACACTCGGTAATGGTGAAATAATAAGAGATATTCAGGCAGGAACTTATGAGTAAAGATAAATCACAGACATTTAAATCGCAGGTAAAACGCCATATTCCTAAAGGCTGGTTGAGTGAGTTAAGAATAACTTACAGGCTTATTATGGAGGCTGTGAACGATATAAGGAGAACAGGGTTAATGATGAACTTAATTATTATAACCCTGATAGCTGCCATTTTAACGATATTTGGCGCTCTGTTTAGAACGGCTATTTCGTCCACAAAACTTGCGAATTCTCTTGAGAGTGTACTTGAAATTTCTGTGTATGTAAAACCAAATGTTGATGCAAAACTTGTAAAAGACCAGATAGAGCAGATAAAAGAGGTTAAAAAAATCACTCTGATTTCTAAAGAAAAGTCCTGGAAAGAGTTTCAGCCGACTTTAGGAATTGCAATGACAGAAAATCCGCTGCCGGATGTTTTAAGGGTCAAGGTTAAAAAGCCTGCAGATACAGTACCTGTTTTAAATAAAATTAAATCATCCTGCACAGGTGTTGAAGATGTCGGATATGCAAAAGAACTGGGGCAAAAAGTTCAGTTTATTACTCATATTATAAACACTACGGCAATCATAAGTGTAATTGTTGTTGCTTTGCTTACGATTACAATAATAAATAATACAATACAGCTTGTAATTCAATCAAGAAAAGAAGAAATAGAGATAATGCGCTTAATGGGGGTATCTAATAGATATATCAGGGTACCGTTCTTGTTACAGGGAGCGTTTTACGGATGTGTTGCCGGTTTTATTTCTATTATTCCGCTGAATGTAGTTCAGGGCGTGCTATTAAAGGTGCATGCTTTTGCAATGGTGCCGTCTCCGCCGCTTGCACAAAATTTTGTTATTGCTACACTTATGATAATTGGTATAGTTTTCGGAGCCGGCGGCAGCCTGCTTTCTATAAAAAAACATTTGCAGGTATGAAAATTCCTTAAAATGTGGTATTATAAAATTAATAATGGAATTAATATATGGATAAAACAATCGAATTAGTTAATAATGTAAAAGATATTCATTCAATGCCAAGCGTAATAGTAAAGGCATTAAACGTAATGAAAGACCCCAACAGCGGTATGAAGGAACTGGGTGACATAGTTATTTTTGACCCTTCTTTGACCGTAAAGTTTTTAGCACTGGTTAATTCTGCTTATTATGGATTTTCTCAACAGATAAGCTCTGTTAATATTGCGCTTTCTCTACTCGGAATGAATAAAGTTAAAAATATTATTATTACAGTTGCAATGAAACCTATGATGTCAAATCAGGGTGATAAAGAAATATGGCGTCATGCTATTAAAGTTGCTGCGGGCTGTGAACATCTTGCAAAGATGGGAAGCGTAACTAAAGCTGATGAAATCTTTATTGCCGGTTTTATGCATGATGTGGGTAAACTGGTTCTTAACGCTAATGACCCGGCGCTTTATGAAAAAGTTAACCAAGAAGTTGCAGAGGGTGCATATATTTTGGATGCTGAAAAGAAATATTTTGACAGTGACCATACTAAAACAGGTGCTCTTATTGCTAAAAGGTGGCAGTTGCCGGTATTTTTAACAAATATAATTAAGTATCACCACAATCCGAAATTGTCTTCAATGCCGGCTATTTGTAATATTGTTTATAATGTTGATATGATGGTAAGAGATGATTTCAAGCCTGATTTACTGGATAAAGAGTTTATATTAGGATTAGGGCTTGAAGAGACAGAAGTTTATGAATTAAGAGATACTATCCTTCAAAAAGCAAATATTATGATTGCAGAACTGCAGTAGTACAAATGCCGGAGGGTGTTGATGAAAGCCGGGGTACTTATAATATCAAATGATAAAACAGTCTTTGACTTTTTGAGACCCAAACTTGTTTTACTGCGTAATAATGATATCGTATGTGAATGTAGTTATATTGAGGCTGAAGAAACTATTTCCGAATTAAAACCGCGGGTTGTTATACTTCATTGCGGGTATGACTTGCATGCGTTTACAGGGCTTGCCAAGAAAATAGATATACCGGTTGTAGCGTATTTTGACGATTATAATACGGAATATTTTTTATCTGCCTGTGATTGCGGGATTGCGGATTTTTTTACGCGTAATTCTTCTGCGGAAGAAATCCTTGCCAGAGTTATGTTACTTCTTAAAAACAGAAATATTAAAGAAAAAAGTGAAGTTTACTCTGATATTTTGAAAGAAAATGAAATTCTTGATACATACGGGTTTTATACAAATCCGGGCGACGTATTCCCGTATTTTCTGAAAAAATATGAGTATGGCACATTTATTTTAATATCATCAGGAATGAAAGATTTAAAGCCTGTTTTAAACTCTTCTCTCCGTGATACAGATATAAAAGCCTGCGGAAGAGGAAATGTTTATTATATTTTTGCACCGGACACCGATATTGATGGGGCGGTTACTTTATTGAAAAAAATATCAGGTGCTGCTAAAGGTTTGCATGCGGGGATTTGTTCACATTATGCCAATAAAGAGTTTACGGTATTAAATAATATACTTGAAAATGCGCTTAATGTTGCTGTCGGGTCTAATAAAGATTATATAATTATTGATGAGAACCTTACTCCTGCAGGAAATTGGATTGAGAAAATAAATACCGGAAAGAAAAACTTTAAACTCTTTAAACAGGAGTTTAATAAAATGCTGGAGCAGGTTTTAACTCCGGTTTTTTATCAGATGCAGGCAAAGTACGAACAAAAACTTTATAATTCAAAATTTTTTCATAATATAACACCGGAAATAAGTGTCTTTAAAATTATGGGAGAATACTTTGACAGCGAGTTCAGGGTTAAAAGTTCCGGATTTTCTGCTGTTAATATTGATATTATTCATAATACAAAGGAGCGGCGTATTACAATAGATATTAATGACTTAGAGCCTAAAACGCTTGAAGTTTTACTGGAAGAGTTTATTGAAGAACATAAAATGTATATGGAGGAATTATGTTAAAAGCTGATGAGAGTTTGCTGCTAATAATAGATATACAGGATAAACTGGTACGTGCTTGTGCCCATTCGGAAAGCATTGTTAAGAAATCTGCTATAATAGGTGAAGCCGCAAGGATTTTATCAATACCTGCGGTTGTAACGGAGCAGTATCCGCAGGGGCTGGGCGAAACTGTTGAGCCCCTTAAATCAGCGCTGGGAAATAGTGCTCACTATGTAGAAAAAACAAATTTCTCTGCACTAAGAGAAGACGGTTTTAAAGAAAAACTTGCATCTTTGGGTAAAAAACAGATAATATTGTGCGGTATAGAAACGCACATTTGTGTTTATCAGACCTGTGCGGAACTTCTGGCGGAAGGATATGAGGTTTATGTCGCAAAAGACGTGACATCAAGCCGGCATGAATATGAGTATAATACGGGGCTTGGGTTGATGAAATCAGACGGGGCAAAACTAACCTGTGTTGAAACTGTATTATTTGAGTGGCTGGGGACTTCAAAACACCCGAATTTTAAAGAAGTACAAAAATTGATTAAGTAATTATAATAAGCGGTGTTGCAGGCGGTATAACGTGATATATTACGTTATGCCGCCTGCATATTGACAAAATATCTTGTTTGATTTAACTTTTTAGACAGGAGTATGTATGCGTATCCCCGGTGTTACAGGTAACGAAGTATTAAAGGCTAATAAGTATAATATTAATTATAATAATATGCACGACAGGCAGTATTTGATGCCTAATTCTGACGTTGTGACCTTTGTGCCTTTATTTAAAGGGAATAAATATGAAATTTTAAAATATTATGGCAAAGCGGCTTTTAATATTTTTCAGCCTACGAAAGAACTTAAGGAACCTGAAAAACGAAAAGTTGTCGTGCAGACTATTACTGCCGGAGCAGCTGTTATGGCGGCTGCAACTTCTGGAGCTTTGGCACAATCCATTGTGTTAGAAAATGCACTTCTTAGACGTATAACTAGTCAAATGTGCTTTAGAATAAGTGGATGTTATGCGTATAATAATATATCTAGAAAGTTAATTGGTGAATTTTTAAGTATTATAGGAGGACAATTCGCTGGGGCTAATTTGGCAAAAGAGATATTGAAATATTATCCGGGTTTAGGTAATGCGGCGAATGCAATAATAACTGCTGTACTTCATGAAATAACCGGTAATATTTGGATTAAACTTTTGGAAAACTGGTATAAAACGAAACCTTCATCGCCAACGATAAAAATAAATAAAGATGTATTACAAAAAATGCAGGATTATTTGCTAAAAGAAAAGTCTTGGGTTGAAAGAATTAAAGAATATGATACTCCTGAAATTCGTAACTTGATTGAAAAAATACAAGAACAAGCCAAACCTTATATGAATATTTATATGGCGGAGCTTTCATTATTAAAATTAGAAGCAGCATTGGAAAAAATGAATAAAGGTGAGCAACAAAAACGTTTAGTACAAATCCAGGCAGAATTTATTGAAAGTATGAATGATGCCTTGAAAAACTCAATTAATCAATTAGAAATGGAAAAATTGCTAAAAAATAACAGTATTAAAAACAAAGAGAAAATAGGCAATGAAATCCGGGAGAATTTATTTACTACTGAAAAAGAACGTTACAGTGTTCCTGTAAAAAAGGTTCATCAAAAAAAATATTTTTTCGGTTTAAAAGAAAAAATAACGAATGTTATAGAAGATTTATGTAAAGGGTTGTCTGATATATGGACAACCAATGATAGTAAAACAAAAATCAGAATGTAATTTAATATAAAAGGACATTTATAATGAAGGTTACAAATATATATAATAACACATCATTTACGAATAATATGCCAATGACACAAGAAAGAATGAATGATCGTCAAATAGCGTTGAAATATGATTTAGAATATTCGGCGCAGGACTTAGGGATAATGAGTTGTTTAGTTTTTTTAGAAAAATTAGCTACAAAACAGTATAAGCCATTGAAACCGGCAATAAAAGATATTTTGTCTAAAGGTATTTTATATGGGTCAGTTTTTAGTATGTGTTCTGTTGCTTTTAACTGTTTAGATTATTTTGGGAAAAAAGCAAAAGCAAAATATGAAGCTCTTTATTTAACTGCAGAAGATAAAATAAAAAATATTGGAATTCTAATGAGTGTTAATATGGCTGCTGTTACTGGTGTAGAGTTGTTGTCCAGAAACATAAAGGAAGCAGGTAAAGAACTGAAATTATATCTGCCTATTATTGCCGGAATTGGTGGTTTGGGGATGCTTTGGGAATTATATAAAGGAAAGGCAGATAAAAATAAAACGGAACATGGTATAGAAAAAACGAGCAATAAGTAAGATTATAGTCAATGTATATTAGAGACCTATATAATAACACATCATTTACGAATAATATGCCAATGACACAAGAAAAAATGAATGATCGTCAAGAGGCGTTGAAATACAATTTAAGATATTGGGCGCAAGACGTGGCTTTATTAAGTGCATTGACATTGATTGGTAAGCATTCTAAGCCTTGGACACAAGTAGTAAAAGAAACAGTTTCAGGGGGCATTCTATACGGTTCTTGTGTTAGTATAGCTTCTGTCGTTTCTAATAATTTAAGTGATTATGGTAAAAATGCAAAAGAAAAATACAGTACTTTTAATTTAACAACAGAAGATAAATTGAAAAATCTTGGTATTTTAACAGGGGTAAGCATGGCAGCAATGACCTGCGTAGAGTTGTTGTCCAGAAACATAAAGGAAGCGGGTAAAGAACTAAAATTATACCTACCTATTATTGCCGGAATTGGTGGTTTGGGGATGCTTTGGAATGCTTATAAAGGTTGTAAAAAAGAAAACGAAAATAACTAATTATACCGGAACCGGCGGGTTTTGCCCGCCGGTTCTGTATTTTGAAATGATATTTTAAACAGCGTCGTTTCTTAGAGTAATATCAAAGTCTTCATTTAATTGGATTTTGATTTCTTTACCTGCTTTAGCGTTGTAATTCAATCCTTTAAACACACTGCCTGTTATCAACCCTACGCCGCCGCCGACAGGCATACCGATTGCAAGGCAGGCAATACCGACTTCGCCTACTATAGCACCTATAATAGCACCTATACCTGCGCCGATACCGAATAAGCCGACTGTGTATCCTGCGGCTTTACCGACTGCTGCCCAGGTTGATTTTTTAAGTGCTGAATTCTTTGAATAAACTCTTGCACTGATATCTCCGCGTTGACCTGTAGGAAGTACAACTTCGTTCAGTTTAATAAATGCCTGTGCATTTCTGTTCCAGTATTTTGTCGGTACTATTTCGGTAACAGTACCGTTAATCATTGTTCCTGCCGGAAGCAGGATAGTGTCTTCCATTGTTTTAAAATCTTCATTTAATACAAAACTAACCGGGTCGCCTTCTTTTGCTGTTTTAGTTGAAAAATTGTCTGCAAACGCAATTTTTATAACATTGCCTGCTTTAATTGTAATTTTTTCTTCAGAAACGCTTATAGAACGTACCGGTGATTTTTTGTAATAAGAGTGTTCTATTCTTGCTGTTTGGGTTTGTGCAGGAGTTTGATTCATGTCGATATCTGCAAGTGCGGGTATTCCTGTGAAATTAATAAATCCTGCGAGAATGATTGCTGCGATAGTTTTTTTCATTTTTCTTTCTCCATTAATTTAAACAGTTTGTGATGTTTCAAAATATTGTTTAAGCCAGCTTGTGGGCTTTACGTATCTAAATCCGCCTTTGCCGCAGAAACCTTCCAATGCTTGCTGTGGGGTAGGTCGTCCGTGAAATACCAGAATTTTAGCATTTAAGGGCTCTTTTGCTTCTTTAAAATAACACATAGGGAACCTTTGCAGGCAATTGCGTTTAAAACTAACACACCAGCTTGAATCCCAGTATTGCAAAATTCCCTTCTTTTCCATTTCATAGGAAAGGAATGCCTGTTCATTTTTATAAGTGTCTCTTATGTGGGTTCCATAGGTGTAGAAGTGTTCAATTATATCAGAGTGTTTGTTTACTTCAAATCTGAAAACTGATGAATTTCCGATAATGTCTTTAGGAAAATCCCAGTCTTTTACAATTCTAAATTCTCCGTCGACTTCAAAGAAGCAGTCAATATTGCTGCGAATGATAATATCTAAATCCAGAAAAAGCGCCTGTCCCTGTATATCATCTAATTGTGAAAAAATACCGAGTTTTTTCCAGCCTTTTTCTGTCAGTCCGTCATCTTTAATTTTAGGCAGCGGTCTTGTTTCTGCCTTAGGGTTAATACCGCGCGGGTCGTCCGTAAAACATATAAACCGGTGCGGAATTGTCAGGTTCTTTTCAACCATTGAAAACAGCCTGTTAACGTATTCCGGTCCAAACTTGGTGCCCCATTTCATACATACAACATTTTTGGTAATTGCTTCAACCATAAAGACCTCGTATTCCATGTAGATTGTTACTTTGCAAGTGTACCATACTTTTAAAGAATAATAAAGCAGAAATTTTTATTGTAATAAAATGTTACTCTAAATTTGACACTGGCGGGATTTTAAAATAACATGGAATAGAAGGGGTATAGACAAATATGCACGAATATATATTCAAGATGAAAAAAGGTGAAATAGAAATAGAGCTTAAGTCCGATGATTTGGAATTTGTAGAGAGCCAGTTAAATAAATGGCGTGAAGAATTGATAAATACACCTGAAGGGAATAATAACCAGTAATGTCAAAATACACGTTTACCGTACGAAAAGGCGGATGTGAAATATGTTTAACAACAGATGATAAAAATGCAATTGAACAACAGATTGCAATCTGGGTGTACGCTCTTTCCAGAAAAAACTATGTATATGATGCTCAAACGACTTCCCCGCAGCCTTTTATTCCTGAACCATTTGAGACTCAGGAACAACCGCAGGAACTGCTTACGGAAGAGCACGCTGTTGCCGGTGATTTTGCCGTAAATGAACAGGATACGACCGGGGAGGAAGAGCAAACATTACGGGAGCCCGAACATTTAGAGGAAAATATAGTGCAGGAAATGCAGCCGGAATTTTTAAATGATGAAAAAACGGCGGACAGGGTAGAGGAGTTTGTAAATTCTCTTGATACTGCGGATGTACTGCCGACTGATAGTATATCTTTAAGAGAACAGGAAAATGCAATTACCATTAATAATCTTTTTAACGCCGAAAGCCCTGCTAAGATGGATTTTGAATCTATTTTAGAACACTCCGTTGATAATATCAGCAGTGATACTGTTGTAAAAAAAGATGAAATATTTTGTAAGCTGGTAAAAGCAAATAATATAACTGACAGATTGGAACTGCTTTTATTTACCGCGGATTATTTTTGCAAATATGATGCAAAATTTACTTTTTCTCTAAAACAAATTAACGGTAAACTAATGCATAATCTTGCAGTTATAGTTGATCATGGTATTTTAAAAATAGCGCTTGATAATAATTATTTAGAACGTGCCGGAGAAAGCGAGTACAGACTGACAGAGTACGGCAGGAGTGAAATTTATTCTAAAGCCGGTATTTGGTCATAATTAGACAGGTATTGACTGGTATTTTGCATTTCTTGCGTTTACTGAGTAGCAGGCAACATTGAGTTTGGCGCTTACGTCTAAAAAGCTGCGGTAATTATAAGCGGCTTTATTCATCGCGCTCATTATATCATCAGCATCAATCCTTGATACAAGTGCATCGTCTGTATGGTTATCTACTTTTTCCTGTGCATATTTTTCTACCAGTAATCTGTCAATAAAATCTCTTGCGCCGATTGCCATATACTTTCTCCTTATATATTTCTTATGTATATATAAAGTATATATGGACTAAAAAATTGCTAAATTTTTGTATTATTGTAAAGATATGTAACAAAATTGCGGTTTAAAATTTTAAAAACGCATCAATTCTTAATATAGATTAGCCGCGGAGTTTTGTTACAAACCGGTTTAATCTTTCCATTGCCTGTTTAAGGTTGTCGATTGAATATGCGTAAGATATTCTTAAAAAACCTTCTCCGCACTCACCAAAAGCGTTGCCCGGAACAACTGCGACTTTTTCTTCTGTTAAAAACTTTGTTGCAAATTCTTCACTTGTCATTCCAAACTCTTTTATTGACGGGAAAACATAAAATGCACCATAAGGTTCAAAACATTCAAGACGCATTTCTTTAAAAGCGTTCATCAAAAATCTTCTGCGTTGGTTATAAGCCTGACGCATTTGTTCAACGTCGCCGTCTCCGTTTTTAAGTGCTTCAACTGCTGCATACTGGCTTGTTGTCGGTGCGCACATTATGGCGTATTGGTGGATTTTGGTCATTTGTTTAATGATATTTTCAGGCGCACAGGCGTATCCCAGACGCCAGCCGGTCATTGCGTACGCTTT
>CASELB010000038.1 GCA_949288685.1 uncultured bacterium | reverse complement strand
ACACTACATCACTTCTGATGAAAACGAAGAAGAAACAATAAAACTAATTCGCATGGAACTAAAAAACCGGCTTGCAGAATTAAACGCTGAAAATAAAATTCTTGAAGCAGCAAGGCTTGAACAAAGGGTAAAATACGATATAGAAATGATTAGAGAGATGGGCTATTGCTCCGGGATTGAAAACTATTCACGTATTCTGGAACGACGCCCGCCCGGCAGTGCCCCTGCAACACTTTTAGACTATTTTAGAGGCGATTTCTTAACCGTTGTCGACGAATCCCACGTAACTCTTCCGCAGCTTAAAGGAATGTATTTCGGCGATAAATCAAGAAAAGAAACCCTGATAAACTACGGTTTCCGTCTCCCGTGTGCAAAAGACAACCGTCCTCTTAAAGAAGAAGAATTTTTTGCCAAAGTTCATCAAAAAATATACATCTCTGCAACTCCTGCCGAATTTGAAAAAGAAACATCTTCACAGCTCGTAGAACAAATTATAAGACCTACAGGACTTGTTGACCCTAAAATTTCCGTAAGACCGATTGAAACGCAGATTCAAGATTTAATAAAAGAAATTAACATACGCGCCAAGAAATCTGAACGTGTCCTTATCACGACCTTAACCAAGCGTATGGCAGAAGACCTATGCGACTATTTTATACAGGCTGGAATACGCGTAAGATATCTTCACAGCGGCATTCAATCAATTGAACGGGTAGAAATCCTGCGTGACTTACGGCTTGGAGAATTTGACGTGTTAATAGGTGTAAACCTTTTAAGAGAAGGTCTTGATATCCCGGAAGTTTCTCTTGTTGCAATTATGGATGCCGATAAAGAAGGCTTTTTGCGTTCTGAAACCAGTCTTGTACAGACTATCGGACGTGCCGCGAGAAATGTTTGCGGAGAAGTTATAATGTATGCCGACAAGATAACTGACTCAATGAAAGCTGCAATAGATGAAACAAATCGACGGAGGGAAATCCAGCTTGCATACAACCAGGAACACGGAATTATACCGCAAACTATTAAAAAACCAATCGAAAACAATCTTCTTTCACTTGTTGAAAGTTACCGGAACCTTGAAGACATTGTCGCCGAAGAAATGGTTGAAATGGGCGTAGAGAAAAAAGATTTGTCAAAACTCATTACAAAACTTGAAAAAGATATGCATAAATGCGCTAAAATCCTCGACTTTGAGCGCGCCGCAGAAATCCGCGATCAGTTAAAAAAACTGCGGGAAATGGTATAATAAATCAGTACAAAAATATTATCCGGAGAAAAAGATGACAAAACCTCACGTAATAGCAGTAGCAGGACCTACCGCCAGCGGAAAAACGGCACTGGCTGTAAAACTTGCACACGAAAGGAACGGGGAAATTATTTCCGCTGATTCCCGACTCGTTTATAAAGGATTTAATATCGCAGCAGCAAAGCCAACGATACAGGAAAGAGAAGGAATACCACATTATTTGATAGATATTGCGGAACCGGAATACGATTACTCTGCCGGCGATTTTTACAAAGATGCTAAACCTGTTATCGAAGATATAATCAACCGCGGTAAAACCCCGATTGTATGCGGAGGAACAGGACTTTACTTTAGAATTTTGCTTGAAGATTTTGCCCTCCCGCAAATTCCGCCCAATCCCGAACTACGTAAGGAATTGGAAAGCACACCGGTTGAAATTTTATACGAAGAACTAAAATCCAAAGACCCTATAACAGCAGACAAAGTTCATATTAACAATAAAGTCCGCATAGTCAGAGTTTTGGAAATCATCCGCACTTTAGGCATTCCGTTTTATCAGGCAGCCGGCAAAAAAGATTCCGAATATGATGTAGAATGGATTTCTCCGCATATAAATTCAAGAGAAGAACTGTATGAAAAAATTAACAATCGTGTTGATAAAATGCTGGAACTCGGTTTGATTAATGAAACGCAAACTCTTTTAGAAAAACACGGAAGAATTAAAAATTTTGTCGGAACAATCGGTTATTCTGAAATTCTGCAATACTTAGATAAACAAATCAGTCTGGATACCGCCGTTGAAAAAATAAAACAAAATACACGAAGATATGCAAAACGACAATTAACCTGGTTTAGAAGAAATCCTGAACTTAATATGGATTATTAAAAAATCATGTTTCAGCTTTATACCAGACTTCAAAGTCGTTTATATCATCCAAAACAGTACCAAAATCCCCGTTAAAACGAACACATCTATCATCAATAATCAAATAGGAAGGTTCTTTTACATTGGTAATTTTTGAAAAATATTTTTCCACATCGTGTTCCCTAACCCATCTACATGCAAGTTCTACATCCCTTGAAGTAAAAAGAACCAGTAAAAATTTTTTTGAAAGATTTTCCAAAAATTCAACCGCCCCATCTCTTATCGGTGAAATATGATTTTCTTCATACAATCCTTTATAAGTATTTAAAACTCCATCCAAATCTATCATTATGGTTTTTCTTTTCATATAATTTCCCGTTCCATTTATAGAATATTATAAAATCATATCAGATAAATAAAATTTTTACAATAACACAAATGGCTATAACCAAACATTATTTAATTTTTAATATGGCAATATATTAATTTAAAACAATATGTATACAGATAAGAAATCTTATTTTAAAGAAATACTGAAATTATATCTTGACTTAGAGTCGCTCTAATCAAGTAAAATAAAATTACAAGGAACCGTTATGAAATATCATTTTAATAACAAGTTTATATTAATAATCCTTTCTATACTTATATTGTTTGGAAGTTTAGCTGTATTGGCAAATTATAATAAAACAAAGGAGGATACACTTATGACAGATAAAAAAGTGCTGGTTGCCTATTTTAGTGCAACAGGAACAACACAAAGGCTGGCTGAAAGATTGTCAAAAGCAACAGGCGCAGATTTGTTTGAGATTAAACCGGAAAGACCATACACAAGTGCTGATTTAGACTGGCAAAACAGCAATAGCAGAAGCTCACTGGAGATGAAAGATAAAAACTTCCGTCCGTCAATTGCAAATAAAATTGACAATATGGGCAGCTACGAAGTCATATTTATAGGTTTTCCGGTATGGTGGTACAGAGAACCATCGATAATTGATACATTTATGGAATCGTACGATTTTTCCGGCAAAATTGTAGTTCCGTTTGCAACCTCCGGCGGCAGCCCTATAGGTGAATCCGGCGAGAATATGCAGTCGCTTGCACCAAATGCCAAAGTATACCACGGCAAATGTTTTTCAGCAAACGTATCAGAAGATGAACTTAAAAATTGGGCAGCAGAGTGGCTTTAATAAAGAAATTTAACAGAGGCAGCTTATGAATATAAAAAGAATTTTAAGCGGAGTCTTATTGCTAACATCAATAAGTTTATCCGCAGGAGGACTTTGTATGGCACAAGAAGGATTAAACTCAAAAGAAATAAGTATTGCAAAAATTTCATCATATACAGCAGCCGGCGACACGGAAAATCTTGAAAAGGAATTAAATACAGGACTTGATAACGGTCTGACTATTAACGAAATAAAAGAAATTCTTGTTCAGCTCTATGCTTATTGCGGTTTTCCGCGCAGCTTAAACGGTATTTCTACGTTTATGAAAGTAACAGAACAGCGTAAAGATAAAAACGATAAATTAGGTGAAGCCGGAAAAGTTTTGCCGCGTGATACTGACAAATTTGCATACGGCGATAAGGTTCAGGTAGAACTAACCGGAGACCATGTTAAAGGTGCTATTTTTGAATTTGCTCCGGCTATTGACCAGTACCTAAAAGAACATCTTTTTGCAGATATTTTTGCACGCGGAGTTTTAACCAATCAAGAAAGAGAAATTGCAACAATAGCAGCACTCGCTTCAATGAAAGGTGTTGAACCACAATTAAATTCACATATTCAAATGGGTAAAAATACAGGCTTAAACAATGAACAAATTGCACAAATTCTGGTAATAGCAAGTGCACCAAAAAATGAAATATTTAAAATCGGAGAACCAAATACAGCTTATGCAAAATATTTTATCGGACAAAGCTATTTAAATCCTTTAACAACAGAAGGCGTTAAAATCTCAAATGTTACATTTGAGCCGGGCTGCCGGAACAACTGGCATATTCACCACAAGGGCGGTCAAATCCTAATTGTAGTACAGGGCAGAGGATACTATCAAGAGTGGGAAAAACCTGTACAAGAACTCAAACCCGGAGATGTAGTAAATATACCCGCTGAAGTTAAACACTGGCACGGTGCAGCACCTGATAGCTGGTTTGCCCACCTTGCAGTAGAAGTTCCGTCAGACGGAGGTTCAACCGAATGGCTGGAAGAAGTAGCTGATAAGGATTACAAACAATTAAAATAACTCAGGCAGGCGCCCGCAAATTGCGGGCGCCTGTATTTTTATATTAAAACTGTATCATAAAGTATCCACTTTTTATCTTTTTTGTTCCATCTGCGTATGTTATTATATCATCATAATATCCATTTCCGTGAGAAATATGTTGCAATGTGCGTCCATCAGCATATACCTCTTGCCAACCGTGCTCCAATTCTTCAAATTTTATTCTACCGTCTTTATTAGGAGCCGAAAGATCTTCTTTAATGAGATCTCCTTTACGATTATACCAGCGCGTTGCTAAATTATCACCATCAGTACAAACTTCTTTGCGCAAGCCTTTTTCAAACGTAATCTCTTTATACATGCCTTTAGGGTAGCCATCCATATATCCCGGTTCATAATACTCTGTCGTTTTGGAAGTACCAAGAAGATTATCTTCTTCATGTCTTCTAATCATTCTTTTACCATTAGCACGGGTACTTATTACTTTCGTCTGATTAAAATAGGAGTTATCAGAATAAAATCTCTCATACACATCACCATCTCTATATCTGGTAGTTTCTATATACGAACCACTCTCCCGGTCAAACCGTTTTTCTACAGTATAATCCGGTTGCTGTTTTTGTGTTTCTAATTTACCATTGTCAGTACTATTATTTGTTGTAGTTTTTTCAGCAGGTTTCGGCTGGGATTGTGTCTGTGCGGTCTGCGGCTGTTGTGTTTGTGACTGCGCGGTTTCTGTCACTCCTTTTGAAGTTGTCGTTTTGGGTTTTACCAGTTTTAGAAGTTTACCGCCAACTTTAATCAAGCCCCCTATAACAGGAATAGACGCTAATT
>CASELB010000037.1 GCA_949288685.1 uncultured bacterium | reverse complement strand
GCCTTTAAAGCCGGAGTCCTACATCGACATTTATTCAATTTTCATTTTTACCAACCCCGCTCCGGCGGAATCGGTTATTTCTTATACAGCTCGCTCAAAGGTTTTACCTTCGGACTCGCCTACCGTCCACCCGAAACGATATTTAATCGCTCCGGCGGAGTTCTTGGCTCGTCGGGCTACGTCCTGACTCGCCTGCTCCGGCTTGAGACTACCACTTTAATAAGCAATCCCATCCCTTGCAGTATCACAGCCGGCTTACCGACCGCGCCAGTTCATCGTATCACAAACATTTTTTCTGTTCAAGTCAATACATAAAAAAAAGAGCCCTAAAGCTCTAAAATTTTTGTGTGAAGTGTAGTATGAATAATAAACCTGTTTTATCCGTCGTGTTATATATATAAAGTATTTAGGCTTTATAAAATTGACTACATTTCTTAATCTATTTTACAATTCTTTACAATATTAACCGCGTCAGCAAACATAAATTATCTTTTTTGCCCGTATACCCATCCTGTATAAGTTTCGGTAAATATTGCAGAAAATGTTGTAAACAATTCATTAGGATTATATGTATAACGTCTTGAGCCTCTGCCGTCATTTGCTTCTTGAACAGAAGAAGTAACGGCTGCCTTTTTAGCCTGTTTAAATATTGAGTTAAACTGGTTGGGACGGAATGAAACACCGTTTGCGGCACAGAGTTCTTGCGCTTTTTCTAACATTTGATTTCTAAGATTTTCAATCAAATTTTCAGCATTACGTCTTGCAGCATTGCGTGTTGTATTATCCACATCATCATTATTTTCCATTGCATCTATGACTTCGCGCCCGTAACTTGAATATTCAAGCCCTTCTCTATAGTCCACATCGACCATATCCATATCCCGCCAAGAAGCACCCGCTTGTTCTAATGCAGCAATAATATTTACGTTTAAATTTTCTATAAACATTGAAACCACACTGCCGACGTCAGTGAATGAAGTATTGTACCCCCATCTGCCTCTGGTACCGTATGCCATACCTGATTCTACTGTTTGTATAACAGAAGCTGTATACATATTTTCAAAAATATTTTCGACCTTATCCGCAGGCATTCCGTACTGAATCAGTCTCGACATAACTTGTTGTTTTATCTGATATTTTAATGAATCTGAGTTTAAAATATCTGTTAAATTATCTTCCATTTTATCAGCGGAAGTTTCGCCGTCTCTGCCGGAAGCAGAGTGAGTTCTATACCCCCGGTTATGAATACCTGGAACATCACCGTAATAAATTTCGGCAGGATTTACAGGACCGCCGGTTCTCCACAGGCTTTCTGTAAGCATATTTGCCATACCTGATTTTGCTTCATCCAGTGCTTGTTCTTTTACGGCATCCCCGCTCAATGAATTTATAAATTCCTGCATAACCCCTTTTAGCATTAAAGGGTTAGAGAATTCATCAATCATCGAGGACACAGCGTCTTTTGAGTCACAGTTGAAACCGCCGATATTAACTTCAATTCCTTTTTCTAATGCTGCAAACAATAGTCTTTTTGCTGCATCTTGTAAACTTTCCATTTCGGAGCGGTCAACGTAAGCACCAAGTTGATAAACATCTCTTTGGTATTGGTATATGTCGTTTTGTAAAAGCTGGGTATCAGTAGAGTTCATAAAATCTCTTAAATGTCTTTCCAAATCATATTCAAGACTATACCCTCTATAATTTGCGATAAAAGCATCCGCTTCCGCTTCAAGAGTCATACCCAGACTGTCCGCATACATTGCTGCTTCACCGTCATTTGTTACATCCGGAGCCTTGTACCAGGAAGAATATCTTGCTTCATTAACACTGCTGCCGACAATTCTGTCTAAAACTCTGGATTTCAGAGCGCTGTAGTATTCCTGATTAATGATTAAATTTTTAAGTTGTGCATACTTTGACGGTAATTCAGCACTAAATGCCTGAGCCATATTAGAGACATTTTCCTCTTGTGCTTCATAGTCCAGAACAAAAGTATCCAGATATTCCCAGAGCGCCGCATTCATATCATAAGCATACTGGCTGTTTGCACCTGTAAATTCCCAGGTAATTCTTTGAAGATAAGGTTGCAAGGACTCTTCCATTTTCATTTTCTGTTCCATAATTTGATAATCTTCTTTAGAAAATTCCCTTCCTCTTCTTCCGTGTACAGGTGAACGGAAATCAACAGAATCAAAATCATAATCCCTTAATGCATTAAAGTATTCCCTTTTGGAAATTATACCATCGCCGTTTTGATCTAAATCATCAAATCTTACCGGTTGACCGTATTTACCTGTCAAATTTCCAAATCTAATGTCCATTGCTTTAATCTCCGTTTTTATTGTTCCCTTTATCATGTATTACGGCAACTTTTTAAAAAACTTTAATGTTTTACGTTATATTTTTAACAATTCTTTACAATTCCGGCTGTTTATACATCCGCACAAACTGTAAAAAGGTCTCTAAATATTAGCTTAGAGACCTTTTACTTTTAGTATTTAAATGTCAACTATTCGGATTTTTGAGATTCAATCCAGGCGGTATAATCGGTTTTAAAATCATCAACAAACGTTGTCATTAAGGTTGAAGGATTGAATGTAGATGAATATCCATTTGTTAGACCAAACAAACCTTTATGTTTAGTAATGGTTACGCCGTCACTAATAGAAGTCCCTTTTGAATTGGTGAACATAGTATTAAATATAGCTTCATCAAATTCAACACCGTTTGCATTACACATACTGATGGCTTTTCTGCGCATTTGTGCTTCCAGAGAGTCAATTAATTTTTCTGCTGTTCTTTCTGTATAATCTCTCACATACCCTTCGTCATACCATTTTCCACCCAAAGTATAGTCATCATTATTTTCAAATGCAGCCTGTACATCTGCATTGACTCCTGAATCCTCTACCGCTTGATTCCAATCAATATCCTGTACATCCATATCGGTTGTCGATGCGTTCATTTCATTAATTGCGGTTGCAATATTTGTGTTAAAAGTAGTAATAAATGTATTAACGGCGTCAGCAGTATTACAGTATGCATGCCCTTTCTTCGAAAGACCTCTTGCACCACGACCTGTAATCAATCCTCCTGTTGACCCTTCGGTTGCAATAGTATCAAGAATTGATTGTTTGTATACATTTTCGAAAATAGTTTCAACCGTATCAAATGAGATACCTTTAGATTCAAGCATTGTTTCAATTTGAGCTCTCATTTGAGATTTAAGCGATTCATTATTAAGCAGTTCAGTTACTTTATCTTGCATTTTTTCTAAAGAGCCGCTCCATCCTTTACCGCGTTCATGCAGCTGTGCATTTTCATAATATCCCGGGATATCACTGTAATCTATGGTTGTTGCATCAACAGCATATTCTTCGCCTTTGACCGCTGCAAATGCGGCTTGTTCTGCAGCCTCAGCGGCAGAAATTGCCTTTGTTTGCGCAGCCTCTTTAACAGACTCCGTACCGAGTGAGTCAATAAATTTATTTACAGCTTCCATCAATACATTACCATCCGTATAGCTGTCTATTTTCTTTTCAAGAGATGCCGCATTTGTATAACTGTAGCCGTCAAGGTTTACTGTCAAACCTTGTTCAATTGCAGCATTCAGCAATTCTTTAGCGTAATCTTTTAATGTTTCGGTTTCACCGGCATCTATATAATCCCACTTGGAGCCGGAGGTTCTGCTTTCCCAATCTGATATTTCGTCAGCAATTTTACCTCTGTCCGAACTGTTTAGATATTCTTGCAAATATGCCTTTAAGTCCGCTTCAAGATTTGTTCCGGTATAGCCGGCAATAAAAGTATCAGCTACTTTTTCAAGTGCCGCACCAAGAGCTTTCACATATTCGCCTGCCGCAGCATCATCCATAATGGCATCTTTATTCGCTGTTTTAGTTGTAACTTCATTTTTTGCCGACTGTAAGACTTCGTCAAGAACAGTGGATTTTAGTTCTGCATTGGCAGCGGCTACACGCTCTGCTTGCGCTTCCGGTGTATTGTATAAAATCTCTTCTTTTAATTCGTCATATTTTGTCGCCAGTTGTGCCTCAAATTCAGCAGCCATATTAGCAACATCTTTGCCCTCAGTAGTATATTCTTCGGCAAATTTGTCAATCAATTCTCTCAGAGCAGCAGTCATATCAGCCGCATAAGTACTGTTTGCACCGATAAAATCCGTTGTTACTTTTTGAATATACGGCGCTAATGCTTCTTCCATTTTAATTTTTTGTTCCCAAACCTGGAACTCTTCATTTGAAACTTGTTTATCCCCGTTTGTATCAACATTGGATAATTCAACAGAATCAAGTCCGTATTCTTTTAATGCTGCATTGTACTCTTCTTCTGTGATAGTTCCGTCATTGTTTTTGTCAAAATTCTCAAACTTAATTTGCTGCCCCGATTGTGTTGTCAGGTTCCCGAATCTGATGTTGTCCATGTAATTACTCCTTATTTTTATAGTACTTATTCCCGTTGTTAGGAGTAACGGCATTTTTTTCAGAAACTTTAACTACTTTTTCCCCATCCCATCATATCATATCATATCATATAAGGGATTATAACTTGGTTTGAGGGGCATGTAAATTCATCTTTACATTTTGTTACAATTACTATTTTGTTAAGTTTTCGTTACAATTATATACTCGCTGCTTTTGTGGTAAAATCACAGTATTATGAAATGCGCAGAATATAATAACGGGAAAATTGTTGTAAAGGAAACAGAAAATATAACTCTCGGGGTTAATAAAGGGGCTATAATAAAAGTTCTCGGATGCGGACTTTGCGGCTCTGATATTGTTAAATACAGACAAAACCTTGTTCCTAACGGAACCGTCCTCGGGCACGAAATCGTCGGGGAAATTGTAGAAATTAATTCAGACACAGATTTTCAATTTAAGGACAGAATAGTCTCATCGCACCATATACCGTGTTTTGAATGTACCTACTGCAAGGCAGGCAGTTATTCAATGTGCAGACATTTTAAAGAAACAAATTTTATTCCCGGAGGATTTTCGGAAAGAGTATATTTAAGTGAAGAACACTTGAGAAATGTTGCACATAAAGTTCCTGAAAATATACCTGATGAGGTAATTTCGTTCTATGAACCGCTTGGCTGCTGCATACGCGCAATTAAACGTACACAATTAACCAAAAATGCAAATGTTCTTGTTGTAGGACTCGGCTCAATTGGTCTGCTTATGGGGCAAGCACTTGCAAATTACGGAATGAGCGTCTTTGGATGTGATATTCTTGATGAGCGTATTGAACTTGCTGAAAGCCTTGGAATAATCGGGTTTAACTCTTCTGATATTAACAGAGCAAAAGAGTTTATTCTGGAAAACACCGAAGGGCTGGGCGTTGATGCCGTGTTTATGACCTCCGGCGCAGACAAAGCGATTGATGCGGGAATTGCACTTGTAAGAAACGGCGGAAAAATAAACGTTTTCTCAAGTACGCCGCAAAATAACGGATACAAAAATAACGATATTTATTACAGAGAACTAACCGTTCTCGGCAGTTATTCACCATCACCTGAGGATTTACAAGACTCATTTAATATGATTGCCGAAGGAAAAATTATTGTGCGCGATTTAGTTACGGATTATCCGCTTGACAATATTCAGGAGGCTTTTAATGATACTATCGCAAACAAAATTATGAAGGCATTTATTAAAATTTCGGAGTAAAAATGAAAGCTGTATTATATTACGGACCTCAAAATATAAAATATGAAGAGACCATGATAAAACCGCTCTCAGAAGGTGAAATCCTTGTAAAAGTTGAATCTGCACTAACCTGCGGAACAGATGTAAAAACTTACAGACGCGGACATCCTGTATTGATAAAATCAGTACCGTCAGGCTTTGGGCACGAGTTTGCGGGAACTGTTGCAAAACTCGGGAAAGGCGTTACAAAGTTTAAAGTCGGAGACAGAGTTGTAGCGGCAAATTCTGCGCCCTGCGGAGAATGTTTTTTCTGCAAAAGGGAAGAATTTAACTTATGCGAAAATCTTGACTTATTAAACGGCGCTTACGCAGAATATATTGTTGTCCCCTCAAGAATCGTAGAAAAAAATACACTTATACTTCCTGACAACCTTTCTTTTGACAAAGCCGCATTCTGTGAACCGCTTGCAAACGTTGTGCACGGGGTAGAGAGAACAGGAATAAAACCGGGTGACACAGTCGGAATTATAGGGATTGGACCGATAGGGCTTATGTTTGCGCGACTTGCAAAGTTAAAAGGTGCAAAAGTTATTGCAGCCGGCAGAAATCCGATTAAACTAAAACTGGCAGAAGAATTTGCATACACTGACGAAGTCATTGATTTAAAAAAATATCCAAACCCGGAAAAAATATTTAAATCATTTACGGAAGAAGGAAAAGGACTCGATGTTGCAGTAGAGTGTGTCGGACTGCCGGAAATATGGGAAAGAATTTTTGAATGCGTACGTCCAGGAGGGATTGTACACTTTTTCGGCGGGTGTAAATCCGGCTCAAAAGTAACTTTTGATACTACAAAACTCCACTACAGCGATATTAAACTTATGAGCGTTTTTCATCATACCCCGAAATACTTTAGAATGGCGCTGGATTTGATTGCTACAGGAAATGTGGAAGTAGAAAAATTAATAACGTCAACTCTTCCGCTAAATAAACTTGAATACGCTATGCAGCAACATATTGAAGGTAAAGCCGTTAAGTTTTTGATTAAACCGCAATTTGTATAAAATTTTATTAAAAAAATTTATTTGCCAAAATTTAACAAGTAATATATAATTATTACGAACGCAGCTTGTGTAGAAGCTGAATGATATAAAAACATGTTGCCTTGAAAGGGCAAATGTATATGTCACCATGAACTTGTTTCAGGGTCTCAAG
>CASELB010000036.1 GCA_949288685.1 uncultured bacterium | reverse complement strand
GGATGTGCTGCGGCTGCTGCCGCGGCAGCCTCTTCTTCCTGAACTTTCTTTGCCATATCGTCAATATTAGACTGTTTAGCCGCGTATTCTTTTGCTTCGTGTGAAATTATTTTTTTCTTCTCTAATGCCTCAAGTCCTGCAACATAGGCTTTATTAACGTGGTGCTCAATAGCCTGCAGCATTTGATCCTGTGGTATATTTCTGATTATTGCCTGTTTTGCCACCTCAAAAATTGTAAATGCAATCTTTTGCATTATACTGTCCCAGTGCTCCGGCAAAATTCTGGAATGAATTAAATCTATTGATTTATGGAAAGACCACTCTGCAATAATCTGTGATATAAGAATAGCCTGGTCAGCATTAAAATTAAGACTGGTATCATTATACAGCGCCTCACCCGCCATTCTCGTAAAATTTTCTATCGTATGTACAATATAACCTTTTTGCTGGTCGTTAAACTCTTGCGGAACAAGGTCCTGAGCCTGTCTCGCCATCTCCTCCGCAAATTCTTTATACTGGAATCCTTCTATTGCCATATTGTAATCCTTATTCTAATCTTACAATTTTTGTTCTTAGTTCCCCGCGGGAGAGGTCTTTACCCCATCATTAATCCTGTAGTTCTTATTCAAATCCGGAAGTATTTTCCCCCTAGCCTTGCTCTATCCAACTTCTGATTTTGTCACCGGCTTCAAGCTCATCAACATCATCAAATTCTCTTTTTAATTCGCGCAGAGCATCAACAAGTGCAGGAGATGTAGTATAAGAGCGATTTTGCTGTTCTATCAACCCCTGCGCAAGCTGTGATTGCTTTTCAATCAATTCTGCAGCCTGCATGCTTACATCTTTAATTTGTTTATCATGCTGAGCGTCTTTTGCCTTAAGTTCATTCATTGCAGATTCTTGTTCATACTTAGCCGCATTCAATTTGCTTGATAAAATCTTGTGTCCTGCAAACAAACCTATTGCAATTAGTGCTATAGCTAGCCACCACGGATTTCCGGTCTTTGGCTCAATCGGTGCTTTGTTCCCTTTATCAGCAGTAAGGAACGGGTCAAGAGAGTCTGCAAATGCAATTGTAACATTTTCAGGATCAGCCTTCGGACTTGCCGCTGCTGCGATGAGTTCTTTAAGCTCCTGCAAAGTCAAATCCGTCGGTAATGAATCTTTTTCTAAAGTAACTGCAATAGAAATCTCTTCAAGCATGCCCGGTGACATATATTCATTAATCTGACTCTTTGTAACACCGTATTGTGTTTCCGATGCTGTTCTTGAGTAGCTTCTGTTTTGTGAAGAGTCAGAAGAGCCGGCAGGTAAACCGTTAGGCAGATAAACGCTAACAGCATTTGTATTTTTATTAATATCCTGAGTCTGGTCTCCCAAACCTTCTGAGAATACCTGTTGGTTCACAGCAGTTTTCCTGTTCGGGTCATAATCTATAGTAAATTTTTCTACAGGAGCCTGTTTAAGGAAGGTACTGACAGTAGCAACATACTTCCCTGCGCCTACTAATCTGTTTAATTGAGCAGAAACTTTTTCCTGCATATAACGGTCATTTTCTTCCATTCTCTCAATTAATTCAGATTCCGCATTAATGATACTTGAGTATACATGCCCGTTTGTATCCGTTATAGAAATATTTTCCGATTTAAGTCCTGACACGCTGCCTAAAAGTAAGTTTGTAACAGCCTTTATGACTCTTGAGTCGAGTTTTCTGCCTACATCAACAGTTAATTGTACCGTAGCAGTCGTAGGTTTCTGCATGGAAGAAAACATTGTTTGTTCCGGTATGGAAATAAAGACAGATGCATCAGTTATTCCATCTATTCTTTTTATTAATCTTGCGAGTTCACCGTTCATTGCACGGGTTAATCTTATTTTTTTATCCTCTTTAGTGGATGTAAAATCACCTTTATCAAAGATTTCCAACCCGACATTCTGGTCATACAAACCACTCTCAACAATCGCTATGATTGCCTGTTCTCTTTTTTCCGTTGTACATTTTTTCATGCCGGGAGTACAATCACCTTTTTTAAGGTAAATAACAGATTTTGTACCGTCAACTCTGCGGCTTGCAACAATATTGTTCCGTGCTAAGAGTGACTGAATTTCAAGAGCTTTACCAAGATTATCCGTAGTTAATAATTCAACATCTTCTTTTAACGGCTCTTCACTTACATCAACGCCCTTAGATTCAGAATTATTCCCGCCTTTTGCTATTGCAACAGTAAGGATTGCAACAAAAAGCACAAGGAGCACACCTCCTATTATTGCGCCCAGAACTACTTTATTTTCTATTAATTTGTTGAAATCCATACTTTTTTGTTAAACCTTCCCTATAATATTTTATATCGTAATCTGCATTATTTTATCATACGCTGATATGACCTTTGTTGTCATTGTAGTAACCATATTAACAGAAAGTTCCGCCTTGCTCATAGCAGTCATAACATCGTGTATATCAACGTTTTCGCTGCCCATCATTGCATCACGAAGCAAATTATCGGGCGCCTCCAGTGTTTGATTGAAATTTTCAACAAGTCCGGACATGACCGATTTAAAATCCTGCCCTTCATGGTCTTCTATTCTGCTCATTCTGGCAGAAGGAATATCCCATACACCCGCATCCAGCTTTGTATGCTGAATTCTGGCTTCTAAATCATATCTTGGATAAAATCCCTGAAACATGTTTACCTGCTTTCTTATCTGGTTTGATATATCTTTTATCGGCACATCAGCATAAAGTCTGAATATATCCGCTAAAAAATCATCCGTTTAATGTATTTTTAATAATATTTTTTTCATTATCAAGATTAAAATTATTTTCTAAGCAATTTGTAAACTTTTGTAAATTTTTCCTTTAAAATATTAAAGTTTTTGCAAAAAGTGCCGTTATACATAATGTAACTAAGGGATTAAATTTAGATATGTCAGAAGCATTACCAAACAACTATAACAATGTAGCCTTCGGCGGCGGATATGATCCGGCGAAACGTTTTGCCGATGCAGAAAAGCAGGCAACAGAACGTGAAACGCAGATTGTAAAAGAGGAAGCTGCAAAGGAATCACACTCACCTTTTGGCGGACTTACTTTAGGACCGCACACGGCAAAACTTGTTCAGGGTATTGTTTCAGAAATGGCGTTCGGCGCCTGGGACGACTTCGCAAAATGGCTTGAGGATAATGAAGCCTTGTTTACCGGTGAAGCCGGTGCAGAAATGCGCAGCATATTCATTCACGGGTTTAACACCGGTACAGCAATGCGTCTGGATGATGAAGAAAGAAACGGCAAAACTACATTTACACTGCTTAGTTAAAGCATAAAAGCTGCTGGTGTTTTATTACGTCTCTAACGTAATTATAGTAATCATTATTGCCGTATTTGCTTATTTGTTTAATTAATTCATCAGCGGTTATAAACCCTTGATTAAGCGCAATTTCTTCTAAGCAGGCAATTTTTACACCTTTATTTAATTCCATAGACTGTACAAAGTTGCTTGCCTGAAGCATAGAATCGTGAGTTCCTGTATCAAGCCATGCAAAACCGCGCCCTAAAATTTCGACCTTTAATTCTTTAAGCTCAAGGTATTTTTTATTTAAATCTGTAATTTCTAACTCACCCCTTGCAGAGGGTTTAAGCTGTTTTGCAAGTGAACAGACTCTGTTATCATAGAAATACAATCCTGTAACCGCATAATTTGATTTTGGATGAGCAGGTTTTTCTTCAATAGAAAGTACGTTTTTATCGGCATCAAACTCAACAACTCCAAACCGTTCAGGGTCTTTTACAGTATAACCGAAAACAGTTGCGCCGGTATTATTACGAATAGCGTTTTGCATAATAGTTGAAAAACCGTGACCGTGGAAAATATTATCCCCTAAAATTAATGCAACATCGTCATTACCGATAAAATCTTCAGCTATAATAAATGCGTCTGCAATTCCTCTTTGTACAAACTGAATCTTATACTCTATATTAATACCGAACTGCGAGCCGTCACCTAAAAGTTTTTTAAAATTATCATAATCTTTCTCATTAGTAATAATCAAAATATCACGTATACCGGCAAGCATAAGAGTAGAAAGCGGGTAATATATCATTGGTTTGTCATAAATTGATAACAAAATCTTTGATATAGGCTGTGATGCCGGATATAACCTTGTTCCTGCGCCTGCTGCTAAAACGATACCCTTCATTAATTATTTCTCCTTAAATAATAACTTATTATATTACAAAGTTATAAAATTTTACTATACGACTTAACAAAATTTTCAATACTTCTGTCATAAGTTCTCTCAGCACCCGGCGGGAAGAAGCAACCAGGGATTTCACCGTTTTCCCTGTGTTCTCTTACACATACGCAGCACATTCCCCGATTGCTGCAAGAAGTATATGAACAAGTACAACCTATTTTGTTTTCATCACGCCTGCATTCCATAATTTAGTATCCTCACATCAAATGTTTTTTCGCAAATCCGCACCCGCAATAGTTTTGCCTGTACAAGCCCAGTTCACGGGAAATTTTGTTAGTCTTCAAAAAACCGTCCTGTTTTCTGAAATTTATTTCTGCATAATCAAGATTATACGACATTCCGATAGATTTGCCTATAGCCGTTATTTTATCATAATTCTTATGCGGGCTGATAACAAGAGTTGTAGTAAAAGTTTTTATCCCTTTACTCCGCGCCATTTTAGCCGTTTTCTCAAGTCTGAGAGCAATACATTTATCACATCTTAGCCCCCGCTCCGGTTCATTCTCCAATCCGGCAACTGTATCTAAATACAATTCAGGATTATATTCATCAATAATATAATCAGTATCAAAATGCCGGCACAGAGTGATAAGGGCATCTTTGCGTTTATCAAACTCTTCTTTAGTGTCTATATTATCGTTTGAAAAAAATACAAGAGGAGTTTGCCCTTCTTCTTTTAATTTTTGAACAGGATATCCGGCACAAATTGCGCAGCACGCATGTAAAAGAACAGAATAATTAATCATTTCTTAACTTCTTTTTTGCGCCCCGTTTTCTACAAGTATTTTAGCAATATCTTCATACGCTCTTAACCCGACGTATTTTTTACCGTTTACGTACATAACAGGGGTTGCCTCAATATCAAGTTTTTGGCATTTCGCAATATCTGCCTGCAATTCTTTTTCTGTTTCTTTAGATATTATGTCATACCACAAACGATTTTCATCAAGTTTTAATTTCTTTGCCGTATCTATGATTTTCTTTGTTTCAATAGGTTTTGTATCATAAAGCATTGATGCCATATCCCAGTAATGTCCCTGTTTTTTTGCAGCGATAGCAATCCTGGATAACATACAGGCACCGCCATGCACCTGCGCAACTACATCTGAATTACACTCCTTATCAAGCGGGAAGTTGTAATGTTCAACATATATACCGCTGTATTCCTTTACAGCTTTATGTAACATCATATTAGTAACTCTGCACATAGGACATACAAAATCTGAAATAAGGATTACTTTTACTTTCCCGTTTTTATCACCGAGAACATTTCCTGTAATACTATAGGGATTTGTTTTTTGTTTACTGAATTTATTTATTGCCCTTGCAAATTTAAGATGCGGTGTAAAAACATAAGTAATATTTGTATATGTCAAAAAACCAACCGCACAGAGTAAGCAAACCGTAAATAATACGGCATACTGTTTTACACCTGCAATAAAATCAAGGACAGAAGTTTTTATACTTTTTATAAACCCGCCGTTTGCAAAATCGGTTGCAATAAGAGATATTGCAAAATCAAGAAAATATGTTGCAAGACATAATATACAAATTTTTTCAATTTTATATAAACTTATACCGGCAAGTGTCATTGATATTACAAAAGATATTACCCCCAGAACGGATAAGTATTCCATAGGATTCTTAAAAACCCTAAAAGGAGTTTTCCAGCGCGCGTTTATTTTATCAACAACAGACATAAATAAAACAAACAAATAAAAGAAAATTCCCCACCAGGCAAGCGGAATTCCCGCAAACTGTGAATACACAGACCTTGCAACGCCGTCACAATCAATATAATCGTTGATTGAGCAAAAACTGTAAAGTGCCGCTTTATCAAAATTTGCATGATAGTAAACCACAGCAAGCTCTATACTCAACGCAAGACCGATTAATGCAATAATTCTTATCAGCCACATTCTCTTTGTAATATTCATAATCAGTACACCTAACTATCTCTTAATACAAAAATTATACCCGATAATCTACCCATTGCAAGGTAATAAATATTTAGCCTTTTAGTATAGGTATCGAAAATTTAAAAGTACTTCCCCTGTGCTTTACAGACTCAACATTAATTATTCCGCCGTGGGCTTCAACAATAGATTTACATAATGAGAGCCCTACACCGCACCCGTATTTTCGTTTTGTAACATCACTGTTACCCTGTGCAAAAAAATTAAAAATAATTTCCTTGTCCGCCTCATCAATACCATCACCGCTATCAGTTATTTCAAAAATAAAATCCTTGTCACCGTATGTTATTATTTGAATTTCGCCGCCTTCATTATTAAATTTTACTGCATTGCTTATAAGGTTATAAATTACCTGCTTAAAGCGGGTTTCGTCTGCAAATATTTTTATTTCGCTCAGTGTATAGTTTAAATTTATACCGTGAAACCCGCTTATTATATTATAAATAACGTCTCTTGTACTAAAATTTGTTTTAACAAGTTCAAGGGGCTTATATTGAGAACGGGTTACATCTAATAAATCTTGTATAAGAGCCAGAAGGTGTTTAGAAGAATGCGAAATATTATTAAGGCACCTGTAATCATCAACATCATTGGTTCTGCTTTTCAAAATATCCGCAAAACCGATTATTGAATTGAGCGGAGTTTTAAACTCATGAGAGAGTTTTAGAAGAACAATCCTTAAAATATCCTGTTTTTCTTCTTCCTCTAAATATTTATTAACGTACTTAATTGTTTCTTTTTTCGTGCGGGTAATGAGTTCTATGAGTTCTTTTTTACTCATACTTTCCAAATCTGTATCCATAGCAGTCATATTACTACGGAAAAAACAAAATAATTATTCCCTATCCGGCTAATTTATTTACGCAAGTGAAAATGCCCGTCTTACATTAGCTCTGCACATATCCCAGATATTTCTTTTAGTTCCTGATATCATTTCTTTTAACATTGCCTGTTCTTCTGCATCTTCAGAATTACGATATTCACGTTTCAGAGCGCTTAATTCATATCTCGAATCATGAATTTCATTTTTATAATATGCAATTTCCTCTTTAATCGGTTCATTGTGAGCTTTTACATACGCCAGATAAGCTCTTAACGGGCTTACACCTTCCTTTTCCATTAATGCCATAAGCCGTTTTTTTTCAGAAGCAGACCCATTAAGCATAATATCACCGATATTTACCGATGAAAAATCAAATTCCTTTGATTGTTCACTTCCGGCAGTTCCCGTATTATTAAATATTTTTATATCGGTGTTTACCTGTGTGCTCATAGTTATCCTATCCTTGTGCTCCTTATAAATATATAAAGTAATTTGATTAAAAAAAATTGCCTTTTTATAAGCCGCAATAAAGCAAACAACAAGTCGAAAGCCTATTTTTTAAAAGATTTAGAACCATGTAAACAATTGTAACAAAAATGTTATATATCGATTATTGTGTGGAATATAAATAGTATCAATCTCTTTTCTTTATTTTCTCCTCCACTCCTTTATCATGACGAGAGTTATTGCCGTTCCTACAACGGCTTTTTTATTATCCGAAAGAGATTATCTTCGACCGCCAAGCCAGTAAATAATTATATTTGAAACCCACGGAAGAAAACTGTATTTACCAAAGAGTGAGGTCAAAGCTAAATAAATAATAACAGTATAGCAAACAGCCTGTATGAATGAAAGTCCGTATAATAATTCCAGAGGCATATTCAAAAGTACCGGTATGAGATTAATTACAGGGATGCGAGCAATAAGTATGGATAAAAGCCCAAACAATTCCGACACAACATAAAACCCGAAACACAGAAAAATAGACTGCAAAATATGATACATAACAAACTGTGTGGGTTGTTTTTTAGTAACTGCCTGAATTACGAGAATAACAATTCCCGCCCAGCCCAGAGTAACATAAGTAAGGCAAGAAATTACACATTCCATAGGATATGGTTTGTTATGCGACATCTGAAACTATTTCGTCCTTTCTTGCTTCTTCCATATAATCGTTTAAAATTTGGATAAACACCAGTTTATACTCATCATTTTCCGGTCTCATATGGACAGCCGCTCTATATGAGTGAATAGAACGTTCAACTTCACCTCTCATATAGTAAATATTCCCGATTAATACATATAGATTTGCATCCATTTTATTTATATGCAATGCTTTTTTATAGTACTCTTCAGCATCATTATACTTCTTAAGTGTTGAACATAAATTCCCTGCAAGGATAAATGCCGTTGCATCTTTAGAATTTTCTTCGGTTGCTTTTTTATAGAGCTTAAGCGCTTTATCATAATCTCCGAAATCAGAACTTGCAATTGCATAACACATATATGCTTTGTAATTATCCCCCGGAAGTTTAAGCGCTTCTTCAAATGTCTTGTAACTGTTATCCTTGTCTTTTGTTAAAGCATACGTATTTGCAACGCATAATGCAACCGTCTTATTATCTTTTGAGAGATTATAAACTTTTAAATAATACTTTAGCGCCTCATTGTAATCATAGAGTTTAAAATTAACGTGCCCTAAATCAACCAGCGCACTTAAGTTTTCAGGATCAATTGAAAGCGCCTTTTCATAATACGCTTTTGCCTCAACATAATCCTCAAAATCGTGATAAAGCATGCCTATTGCATTGTATATATCAGGAGTTTGATTATAAAAATCCAACGTCCTGTTATAAAAATGAAGAGCTTTTGCAAAATTTTTCATTTCGGCATAAGTATTGCCGAGATTATAATAAACCTGATAATTTCCAGGCTGAATTATCATTGCCTGATTATAATACTTAAGAGCTTTTTTAAAATCTTTTGAATAAAAATGAATATTACCGAGGTTTAAAAGCGCCTGTACATCTTTAGGGTCGATTTCCAGCAGACTCTCATATACCGATGTAACCTTATCAAACGAGCCTTCCATTGCATAATACTTGGCTAAATCATGATAATGGTCAGTATTTTTAGGCTCTTTTGCCATCAATAAAACGGTTTCTTGTATTTTCTTTTCAATATCTTTTTTGTCCATTTTCGCTCTCTTTAATTTTCGTACTTTGAATATTCCTTTGACTCTGCAAGCCATGCTTCTCTATCAACACTATAAGCATGCGACCAGAATTTTTCAATAGCATAACTTTCGCGTTCAGCATTTTGCAAAATATGAATTACAACATCACCATAATCAAGCAAATTCCATTTATTCTTTGCATCATCTTCTCTGCCCGACGGAATACGATTAAATAGTTTCTTTATAGTATCGGAAGTATTTTGTGTAAGAGCTTTTATTTGTGTAGAAGTATCTGACGATGCTATTACAAAATAATCCGCAAAAGATGATACACTACTGATATTAAGTATTTTTATATTCTGTGCCTTATTCTCATCCAATATTCTTGCAGCAGCACAGGCAAATTTGTAAGATGTTAACTCTTCCATTATATTTCCTCAATCATATCTATTCTTCTCTGATGCCTGCCGGCTTCAAATTTTGCATTCAGCCACGCATCAACTATATCAAGCGCAAGCCCCGTACCTGTTGTACGTTCACCCAGACACAAAATATTTGAATTATTATGCTGGACAGTCATACGTGCGGTATAAGTATCCGTACAATGCGACGCCCTAATACCTTTAATTTTGTTTGCAGCAATCGACATACCTATCCCGGTACCGCATACGAGTATACCTTTACTGTCTTCTGTTGCGAGAACCCGCCTTGCAACATCTTTTGCAATAACAGGATAATCACACGAATCCATAGAGTACGTACCTGCATTAAATACACTTATACCTTTTGCTTTTAAATATTCCGCAATTTCTTCTTTTAATTTATACCCGCCGTGGTCTGAACCAATTATTATTTGCATAATTCTATCTTACTATTTTTGTTCCTTACATAATCAATTGTAACAAAAACTTAATATTTTGCAAAAAATCCTAAAGTTTTTTGAAAAAATGCCGATAACTAATATGTAAGTAAAAACTTATAAAGTTATAGCCTGTTGAATGTGAGGTATGTGAAATGTTAAAAGACGAAAATGAAATGATGGTTGAATACTCTGAAATGGCAGGATTTGATTTTAATTCTGACGAGTTTAGAGAAGTGAAAGAAATAGAAGATGCTATTAACGGGGTATGGGCGACTCTTGCCAAATTGTGGTTTGTAAAAGCCGCTCAATAGCAGAATAGGAGGGATATGAACAAAGACAAAAGACGTTTTATGGACGGATGTTTTTGCGGAAACTGGGTAGATTTTGATGTTAAACAAAATCCGGGTGATTTATACGGGATTAAAACAGAGAGACGGCGCAAAGATTTACAAACACTGCTTGAAGAATTAGAAGAAATAAAAAGGAATTTTGAACGTATTGCAGAAAAACAAGCGTTCTTAGACAGCCTTGTAAAATTTAATGAAGGTGAATTTGCAGAAGGTCAAACTTAGTTTTGCAAAGATTTGATATACTTACGTAAAAAATCTTTTTCTTCTTTTGTCGGTCTTAGTGATTCTATTACTTTTCTTGCAGACTTTACTTTAATTTCTTTTAATAAATTTGAATTTGAAACAACCTCGTGGGTTTTCTCAAAATAATTAACATAGCAAATCGACAATGCCCACGCTATACCCATTTGAGCGTAATAATCATTTGATGATAAGCTAACAAGAATGTCCAAAACCCTATCAATATATTCATCGTTAATAAAATATGTCAAAAGAATTACAACACCGAACCTGATTTCATACTCTTTTTTTGACTTAAAATACTTCTGTGTAAATTCAAAGGTTTCGGCGGGATATTTTTTTACTAGTTTTACAGATGCGCAAAAAGTATCACAGACAGCCCAGTTATTGATTTTAGGTACAAAGTTTTTAACATCCCTAAAAAACTCTTCCCTGCCAGATTTTTTTAAGCCGATTAAAAACCCTTGCAGCATAGTAAATTCCATAAACGGTGCTGATGATATACTTATAAATTCATCAACGGCAAACCCTTTATCGTTATACAACTC
>CASELB010000035.1 GCA_949288685.1 uncultured bacterium | reverse complement strand
TAGGTCCTGAACCAAGTTCAGGACGACATGTTATTTACCCCTTCAGGGTGACAGTAGTGTACAATTAATTGCACAGACCGCTTACTTTAATAATTCATACGCCTCGTCAGGAGAATTAACATCCTTAACTTTTTTCTCCATCGGGCACAGGTCTGTTTGTGTTTGATTAAGAATATTATCAACGACCTTTTCTGCGGTGTAATCTACGTGAAACGCTTTTAATACTTCGATAGCCGGTTTTGAAATAACAGGGGTGTAGACTTGTTTTACTTTCCCGTGAACGAGCAGGAGCGCGGAGGCTCTGCCTATTTTTTTATCACCAACTGCTGCGTTTTCAAAGTTATCATTTTCCAAATATCTTAAAATAGGGCTAATACCTTTACCGTCCAGACAAATCATTTTGTTATCTTTTATAACAACCAGTGAGTGATTTTGCAGTTGTTCTTTGAGTATTTTTTCAGTGCTGCTTAATTTTTTAGCATAAGCGCAGTTAAAAATAAGAGCAAATGTGAGTGCACCGAATACAATATTTCTGATAAAACTTCTTCTGTTCATAATAAATCTCCCTCAGTCTTATTATATCACAGACTCGGGAAAGAAAAGCTATTATAAGACCTCTTTAAAAACCTCATATACAGCAGCGGCATTCTGTTCAGAGGTGAAATTTTTTAGTGCGTATTCGTGTCCTTGTCTTGCAATGTTTCTACAATATTCTTTGTTGTTTATGGCAAAAACGATTTTTTCATACAAATCCTGAGCATTTTGCGGCTTGAATAAGAACCCTGTTTTATTGTCGGTAATTATTTCTGGCAGCGCACCGGAATTTGATGCAATTACCAGACAGCCGGCGAATAGACCTTCGACACAGGTTCTGCCAAACGCTTCATAGTAGGAGGGGATAAAGGAAATATCCGATTTAGCGAGCCAACCCTTTATATCGCGGCTAAATCCGATTATTTCAACGTATTTATCCAGATTGTTTGATGTAATAAATTCTTCAAGCGCTGCTGTCTCTCCTTTGCCTATTATTTTTAAATCCCAGCTTGTGTATCCGTTATCAATCAGCATTTTGCACGCTTGTAATAGCTCCATCTGACCTTTTGTTTTCAGAATTGCACCTGTACAAACAAGATGTGTTTTGGTATCTTCAAACAGCCTGTGTCCTTGAATTTCATAGCTTGATTTGTCAATGCCGTTATAAATGATTTTGACTTTGGAACTGTCAATTTCAGGATATTTTTTATAGACGGCATTAGAAATAACAATAATTTTATTTACACTGTTCATTAGCTTGAAATACAATTTGTTAAATAGCAGTGTCATACCGTATTCTTTGTTTATAACTTCACGTATGTGCCATATAACAGGTGTTTGGGTTATTCGCCCCGCCATAGCACCTGTGTGCGTGTAAATTGAATTCAGGTGTATGATATCAATTTTTTCTTTTTGTATTATGTTTATCAGCTTGAATAGAGCGAAGAGCCTTTTAGAGTACCTTATAGTAAACTTTATATAGTCTAAAGCTGACACTTTTGCTTTTATTACATAAGAAATCTGGGGAACGTAGTAATACTTAATATTTTCTTCCTTTAGCAGTTTTTCTCCGTCTCCAGAGATAGGGAGAATAACAACAGGGTTAATATTATAATCTTTTTTTAATATTTTGCATAAACTTACCAGACTTAGGAAAGCACCGCTTGCGAGATTGTTGTCAGAAGCGCAGAAAAGAATATTAAGCATCCTTCCTCCCTCGCCGGAGCCGGGTTTACGGAATTTTAGTTTTAAGCCCAAAAATGTAATTTGAGTATGCTTAGCCCCGATTGTCGGGGTTAAATATTTAATGTTGAAAAAAACGGAGAAAAAGTAAGATAAACTAAATGTAGGCGGAATATCAGTGAGTGATGTTTTTAAAGCCTTTCTTTTATATTCATTTTCCAGTTTATAGAGATAATAGCTTGTTAATCGCTCCGCAAGCATGCCAAGCGTTCTTGTATTTGTAGTGACAAGGTTTTCCAGTTTTTCAAGCAGCGGGAAAATAAAACTGCAGTAATTGAAAAAATCTTCTTTTTTCATAATAAACATATTCATAAACCCGCCTTTATTCGGGGATGAAAGGTAATTGCAAAAATTCTCAAAATCTGCTGGGTACATGGTTTTGTATAGTGCCTGTAGTTTTTCAAGCCCGTCTTCATCAAAATTCCAGAGTTCAAAACCGTCTCTCCATTGCTGTATAAGCCCTTCAGGGAATGCCGGTTTCCCTAAATATATTAAGTCATACTTCTTCAGGTATTTTTCAAGAGAAGAATAGTTAATTTTGAAAAACCGTCTGTAGTGGTTAAGCCCGATAAAGTCAGGATTTCCCAGCTTGTCATAATTCTTCCACGCCCAGTAAATTGCGGTCATTTCGTTGTAGTAACGGTTTTTGTCTGAAATGTTTTCTCCCGTATTATCTCCCGGCATATTGTCAATAAGCCATCTGTATTCGCTATCCGGCAGAATACCGTCTTTAGATTTTTTAAACGCAATTTCACGTCCTGCATTAACAGGTAATAAATATTTGTTTTTGAATAATTTGTCTTTTTTATGATATACAACAAGGATTTTTATATTTACCGACCCGGTTTCTATACCCATTATTACCCCTTTTACTTCTTTATGCGTTTAACTCTTTTTATTTTAAATTGTATACCCAAAATTGTAATAATTTTTTTATCTTTAAGTCCGGTATTTTTTATAGAAAAAATATTTCTTACAAGAGATTTTGTCCATCCGGTAGGATAGAAGATATTAAGCGGCAGACACAGAATGGATTTTAGCCTGTATTCTTTTATAAATCCTTCCCACGGTGTATCTTTGAGCGCCTTAAAATACTCTTTGCCCCAGTGTGTTGTATTGAGTGGTTTGTATATTGTCCAAGGCTTTTTAGGACCTATAAAATGTAATATTACCGGATCGGGTATATTGTCAAACCTGCTGTTGCCTTCTCTTAAAACCTGAGCGTCATAAATATCTTCAATGTATTTTATTCTGCCTGCAAGTGCTGCATTTATAATATCCTGATCGTGGCAGTCGATAATATTTTTATTATTTTCAATCCAGTTGAATATTTTTTCAACACTTTTTTCTTCCCGCATTTGTTTTGAATTAAACAGAATAACGCCGCCGTTAATATATTTTTCTAAATGAAGCCTTTTAGAATGATTAATGCAGGCAATATCTTCTATACCTATAACAAGATTGTTTTCAAAATCTTTGTTATATAATTCCGCAAGCGATTTTCTTACAATAATATCGCAGTCAAGATAAATAACTCTGTCTTCCTCGGGTATTAATTCGGGAATTAAAAGCCTGTTATAGGTTGCTATAGAAAGGTGGTCGCCTTTAAATATCATACAGTTTTTAAGTTTTTCATTATCAGGGGTAACAAAACTCACGGAACACGGGTATTTATTTTCAAAGGATTTTAGCTTAGTTTTATTCTCTTCGTCAATTCCGCCGTCTATTATGTAAAATTTAATAAACTCATCCTGATTTTTGGTCTTTAGTATGGAAGCCATTGTTGCACCCATGTGCTGTACATAATTGTTATCACTGCTGATGCTAATTGCAATATTCTTCATCGCTTAAATCCTTTTCATTACTTATTTTACCACAGTTTTTTTCTATACAGTACAAAGAAAATGTATAGAAACCTTATAAAAACTTAACAAAACAAGGATGTATAAATAATGAAAACTGCATAAATTTTATTATTCTGGTATATTTATATTGTATTTTAAAAAATAACAAGGTATAATTAGGTAAGAATTAGTTTCTATACATTTTCTTTGTACTGTATAGTTATTTCTATGGTAAAATCAAACTAAAAAGGATGTTTTTATCATGAATTTAGTAGTTGGCGCAGGAATAACGGGTGCAATCATTGCAAATTTAACAGCCGTTTTTTTAGAAGAAAAAGTTACCGTAATTGACAGAAAAGAACATATTGCCGGTAATATTTATGATTATAAAGATGAATTAACAGGTATTACTGTACATAAGTACGGTCCGCATATTTTTCATACTAATAATAAAAAAGTCTGGGATTATCTTTCTAAATTTACTAAATGGCATTATTTTTATCTGAAGCCCAATGTTATGATTGAAGGTAACCGTGTTACACTTCCGTTTAATTTAACAACTATACATCAGCTTTTTTCTCCGAAAATGGCGGAAACTATTGAAGAAAAGCTGATTTCTAATTACGGCTACGGGGTAAAAGTTCCGATTTTGAACCTGAAAGAGAATCCGGATAAAGATTTAAAGTTTATAGCGGAATATATTTACGAAAATGTTTTTAAGAATTATACAATAAAACAATGGGGGCTAAAGCCGGAAGAGATTGACCCTTCTGTGACGGCAAGAGTTCCTGTCTATATTAGCCACGATAACAGATATTTTCAGGATAAGTATCAGGGGATTCCGTCTGCCGGATATACTGAAATGATTAAGAATATGCTTAATCATCCGAATATTACGCTCAAACTTAATTGCGATTATAGTGAGTGCCGGCATGAGGAGTATGAAAGAGTATTTTACACAGGTGCAATAGACGAGTATTTTGATTATAAATACGGTGAACTTCCTTACAGGAGTCTTAAATTTGATGTTCAAACTCTTAATAGGGAATATTATCAGAAAGCAGTTGTTACAAATTACCCGAATGATTATGATTTTACAAGAATTACGGAGCATAAGTATTTTCTTGATGAAAAATCTGACAAAACCGTTATATCGGTTGAGTATCCGGAACAATTTAAACGCGGAATAAATGAACGGTACTATCCTGTTTCTAATCCTCAAACACAGGCTCTTTATAACAAATATAAAGAAGAGGCGGAAAAATATTCAAATCTTTATTTTATGGGCAGATTAGGCGATTATAAATACTATAATATGGATCTGGCAGCGGAGTGCGCTATCCGGTTTTTTGAAAAAGAGTTGTTTAAGAAGGAGATTGTATGAGTGCAATAACTGTTCCGGTTGTATTTAATAACTAGAGTGGTAAGAAAAAGTGTATAAAAATATGCGGGTGGATAATATGAAAAACATCGACAAGTCAATAAATACAAGCCTTTTGAGGGGATGTGTATCTGTTAGGAGTATTCATAAATACATAACATTAACAATTTTAGGTAAAGAATTTCCTGTTTTACTTTTACCGAATAAAGGCGGAAGAAATTTGATAAAAATTAAATACGATAAAAAACATGATAAATTGAATATAAAAATGGGCAGAGGGTTTCAGTCCAGACATTGCGCTACGCTTTATTTGTTTAATATGGCATTTGGTAAGATACGTGATAATATCAGGAAAAGTTTTAAGATGAATATTTTTACTGATGACGTGGCATTTACAGATACAGAAACGGTTTTTGCTTATTCTTCTCCTAAAGGTGAAAAAGATGTTATTTTAATACCGGATTATTCATTTGTTGACTGGAGAGAAGTCGGAATAAATAACCACAATAATACCTGTCTTGAAATCGCAAAAGCAGGAGAAAATAAACCGGTTTATAACAAGATATTCTGGATAGGTAATGTTAAAACTGCAGCTTGCAGGGAAGCGCTTATGGAAAAATGGGCGGAAAGTGATTTTTGTGAATTAATCGGTATGAACTGGAAAGAAAACGGTACAGGAAATATGAATAAGTCTGACAGGTATGTTTCTTTGCCCGGGCATACACAGTATAAGTATTTGCTTGATGTCGTCGGGCGCGGTTGGTCAGCGCGGTTAAAATATTTGTTATTTACTCATCGTCCGTTGTTTATTGCAGAAAGAAAATTTGTCGGATATTATGAGAATGAGCTTAAACCTTTTGTTCATTATATTCCTGTAAAAGCGGATTTTTCCGATTTGCGGGAACGGTATGAATGGGCTGAATCTCATTATGATGAGGCGCTTAAGATTGCGGAGAATGCTTATAATTTTGCAAAAGAAAACTTGACTACGGAAGCGGCGGAAGAGTATTTTTCAAAACAAATATTAGAATATGTGAACAGGTAGTAAAACAGTTAGACATCCGCCCGTCTTGTTCAGGGTGACATGTCCTATTGTGTCATGCTGAACTCGCGGATTGTGAGCAGAGGCTGGAGTGTTGGAAACGTTGAGTTTTCAACACGTAACGCCGTTTAACGCGAGCAACCAAGATGTTTCAGCATCTCTTGCTGGACTTGAAAACTATTCATGTCATTCCGAACTTGTTTCGGAATCTGTAACAAGGCTTGAGTGAGACACTGAAACAAGTTTAGGACGACAAGTTATTTACCCCTTCAGGGTGACATGTTCTATTGTGTCATGCTGAACTCGTTTCAGCATCTCTTGCAAGGACTCGATTTAGGTTCTGAAACAAGTTCAGGACGACAAGTTATTTACTCCTTCAGGGTGACAGGTAGCACCATCTAACAGAAAAAGGCGCCGCGTGAAACGCGGCGCCTTGTATAAAATTCTCTATAAAAAAAATATTAGTAATCCTTCTTAAATCCCATAGCAGCAATCCTACCGCCGCAAGATTTTTTGTCAGATGTCGGAGTAAATCCTTTAACATCAGTATCATCGCAATTATCTGACCAGCTTGTACCGTAATCAAGTCCATAAATCAGAATATTACCCGAGTTATCATAAGCCAGTTCAAACGCATCTTCTCCGACAACAAGAATATCTTTATTCATCCAGCCCATAGGCAAGAAATAAAACTTGCAGGCGAGGATATTATTTGTTGTATCATTGACGGTTGCTGTGTCTGCACTTGCAGGATTACAGGCTGTACTGCTCACAAATATTGCAGACTTGTCACCAAACATAAACATTGTAGACCCGCTTGCTAGTTCATTACCACCGCCTACTTTTTGCTTAATTGCAGGTGCAGTTATATCATCAAACAATTTCATTTTTATATATTTATCAGCTAGTGTCTGAAATATTGATACAGGTTTTGATTTAATTGTAGGATCCGCAGCTATTATTGTATTTGCATCAGCTTCGACAAGAAAAGTCTGAAATCCGTTGCTCAGTGTTGAAATTGCTCGGGACATAGCCGGACCGGTCTTTGCACTTGCAGCGTGCTGAATTAGTGCCGGCGCAGTAAGTGCCGCAACAACCCCGATTATACCCAGTGTTATCAAAACTTCCGCAAGTGTAAACCCTTTTTTCTTCTTATTTATCATAGAATTTATCCTTTCAAGTTCTTTTATTAATCAAAAATCTTTTTATCAAATTTCCAGCCGTTCATAGCTACTCTGCCGGCACATGCCTTACCCCCTGATAACTCTGAACAAGTAGCATTCGCCGTATCATAATCTTTGCCCGGAACGTAAATATGCCCGTCACTTGTTACAGACATTCTAAAATAATCAAGTCCTTCAATTAGAGCATCCTGTTTCTTAGATTGAGAAGATAAGAAATACAACTCTGAATCTGCACTGGGGGTGCTATTTATTGCCTTCTCACCACCACATGCTCCTATAACAGACTGATCCGGCAATGTATAACCAGCGCTCCATTTTTCAGGAAGTGTTCCTTTAACTTCTCCTGTCTGAACCTCCTCCATCTTTATATATTTGCCTGCAAGTGCAGTCAGCAGAGCTGCAGGAGTAGGCGCTCCGCCTGATAATTGAGCAAGCGAGCGTACATTATTATCGTACAAATAAAGCCCGATAGCGTTTTCTAAAGTTGAAATGGCTGTTGCATATTGAGCCCCTAAGTGGGCATTTCTTGTACTGTTGTATAACTGCGGTATCGTTAAAGCCGCAACAACACCAATTATACCCAGTGTTATCAAAACTTCCGTTAAAGTAAAACCTTTATTTTTCATTATATGTCCTTTCGTGTATTAATAATCAACTTTCCAGCCGTTAGCAGCAATACGACCGGCACAGCCTAAACCGCTTGCACTACCTGCTTTCATACCGGTTTCGCCACAATTCTTGTCATCAGTCCAGAGTTTGCTATTAGCAACACCCGGCAGTCCGTCAGGAATAATTTCTCCTTTATTAGTTACCCAGAGTTTAAAAACATCTCTGCCAGTTATAAGTTTATTGTCACTCTGTTTCTTTTGAAAACCTGATGTATAAAATATTATTCCGCAAGCCGAATCTGTAGCAGTGAATTTACAACCGCCTTCAGACGCTTCAGTGCAAATAAGAGATTTATTAGCCAACATTCTTACAGCCGTTGTGGCACTTTTATATCCGCCATCACTACCGCTCCATTGTTTTGAAGAAGTTGGCGGATCATCAACTGTAGAACCTTTAATATAAGGAGTAGTACTGCTAAACAAATAATTATTAATTAATGTATCTATTGAACCGGCCGATTCCCCTGTATCGCCTGCTTTTCTCATTGCAACAGAAACATAATCCGCATTATTATCAGTCATAAATTGCTGAATGGCATTTTCCAATGTACTAACAGCATTTGCCAGTTCAGGACCGGTTTTTGCAGAGTTTGTTCCCGTAATAAGCGTCGGCAGAGTAAGAGCCGCAATAACACCGATTATGCCCAGTGTTATCAGAACTTCCGCCAACGTAAACGCTTTATTCTTTCTCATAATATAATCCTCTCTCATTATTACCAATCAGCTTTCCAGCCGTTTTCCGCAATCCTGTTAACACAGGTATAACCGTCTATTGCGTTAGCATAAATATTTTCATCGCTGCATTCTACCGTCTCGGTAATGCCTGCTTCTTTCGGAGTAACAACATCACCGTTAATTGTTACATACAGCGGGAAAACATCTCTGCCGACAAGCAAACGTGTGCGGGTCGCAAACCCCGGCATAAGCGCAAATATCTCACAACTACCATTTGTAACAGTATCACCTTCCGCACCTACTCCAAGGGTACAATTAGGAACAACTATAGCAGATTTATCCGAAAACATAAATATTGAATAGTTTTCTTGCGGAAATCCTGCAAATTCACCATAATTTAAGCCAACAACATCCGGCATCGTTTCTCCTTGATCAAAAGTAAACAATTTAGCCTTCATATACTTATCGGCAAGGAGCTGCATTTGTGTCGCAAGATTAAATACATTACTATTCAAACTATCCGGATTAATAACCTCTTTAAAATAATGTTTTTCCTGATCAACACACGCCATCTGCGCCGCACTCTCTATTGTTGATACAATCTTTGCAAGTTGCGGTCCTATTTTGGCGTTCTGGCTGTTTCTTATAATTGCCGGTGTTGACAGAGCCGCCACAACACCGATTATTGCCAGAGTAATAAGTACTTCGGCAAGCGTAAAGCCTTTCTTCATTCTTCGGAACATATAAATATTTCCTTTCTTTCTTAAACTCTCTAAACAATTCTTGTATATGTTTAATGTACCACTTTTTAGTGATTTTGTCACTACCGGAGATTTGAAAGGGAAAAGGAGTTGCCTTAGATTATTTCATAATTTGTATGTTTTCAATTTATAGTTTATAATAGACCTATGATTGGATTAAAAAAACTATTTACTACTGTCCTGTTTTTTATCTTATTCAGCAGTTTGCAGGCTATAGCTGCAAAAAAGCCGGTGGAAGTTGAGTGTGAAGTTAAAGACGGCAGTCTTATTGTTGCTGATGTATATTATCCGGATGTAAAAAAGCCCAAATATGCAACCATTGTTCTTTTGCACTCGCTCGGTTACAGTTCATCACGATGGGGAGACTTTGCCGCCCAGGTCGCAGATGCAGGCTATCTCGTCGTTGCGATTGATTTAAGAGGGCACGGACGTAGTGTTTATAACTCAAAACTTGTGCGCCAATCCTGGGCTAATTACAAACAGTCCGTATTCAAAAAATACCCGGAAGATGTAAGGGAAGTATTAAAACTCGTTAAAGAAGAGCATCCGGCTGCATCCTTTGACGACTGGGGAATTGTAGGTGCCGATATCGGTGCTAATACCGCCGTACTTGTTGCGGAAAAAGCTAAGAAAAAGCCCAAAACACTCGTTTTAATTTCTCCTCACGAGTCCCATAAAGGCCTTTTTATACCAATTGCGATAGTCAATGTCGGGAAAATCCCAATGCTGACTATTTCAAGTGTAAATGACAGAACCTGTGTTAAGTCACAAAAAAATCTTGCAAAATATGCACAATCTGATTTTGTTATAGCGAACTTTAAAACCAATATTACAGGTATGCTTATACTGGGAGCTAATCCGACAGTTGCCCCGCTCATTATAAATTGGCTTGAAGGTCACGTCGCTCAATATAAATAATAAATTGCGCCCTGCTGAGACTTGCTGTCCTATTGTGTCATACTGAACTCGTTTCAGCATCTGTGTCAAACCTTGGGTAAGACCCTGAAATAAATTCAGGGTGACATATCCTATTGTGTCATGTTGAACTCGTTTCAGCATCTGTGTCAGGACTTGGGTAAGACCCTGAAATAAATATTTACTCCTCTTGCATCATGCTACGGGTTTAAAAATTTCACATATATGATATAATAATTATATACAGTGTAAGAAAGGATAGCTTATGAGTTCAGGAATTTCAGCAGCATCTATGAATTTACAATTCATACAGGACGCAGCATCAGTCAGTTCGGCGGTTAATAACAGCAACCCGGAAAATGCACAAACTACTCAAAAAGAACAGGCTGTTTATGCGACAGAAGGAGACGCAAATTATGATGAGGCAATGGACGCAAACAGCGACGGCACTATTACTTATGAAGAATATTTAGATTATGTTCAACAAAATCTTTCCGGCGCTGCATCTGCAAGTATTTCGCCTGCGTCAACCAGTGTGAAAGCGCAAACAGATGATTCCGGCAATGTTCAGCCGGTTAATGCAGGTAAAGCTCTTGCAGCTTATTCTAATGCCGCTTCGGGCGTTGCCGGTTTAAACAGTGCGGCTATTTCTACAGAATCTTAAATTATATTTCTATTAAAGAGCCGGAGGTAATTATTTACTTCCGGCTCTTTTATTATTTATTTTCTTCAATTAATAGTTTTATATTTTTCAAATCTTTTAACATTAAATCCCTTGGTTCTCCGGGTTCAACCGAGTGTTTTCTAAGCAAAAATGACGGATGAAAGATAGGTATTCCTTTGTATTTTTTACCTCTTACCTCTATATCCATTAATTGTCCGCGGATTTTTGAAATCGGGGTTTTGCTGTCTGAAAAAGACTTAAGAGCCGTTGCCCCGCAAAAAATAATTACCTTTGGATTAATCGTCGAAATCTGTTCCAACAAATAATTTTCGCATTGTTTCTTTTCTTCCTTCTCAGGAACTCTGTTCTTAGGCGGACGACACTTTACGGTATTTATTATATACAGGTCTTTTTCTCTTGAAATACCAGCTTTTTCAAGAAACTCGTTTAAGAGTTTGCCGGCACGTCCGACAAACGGGGTTCCGGTTAAATCCTCATTCTCCCCCGGGGCTTCTCCTATTAAAACCGCTTTTGCCGTTTCAGGATTGCCGTCTGAAAATACCACATTTGTTCTTGTTTTACCTAATTCACATTTCGTACAATTTAAGCACTCTTTTTTAATTTCTTCAAGCCTTGCCAGTTTTGTCTTTTCCATAAATTCCTATCCCGTATCTTATACAATATCGTTTCAACTCTTTCATTATAACATTTGAGAGCATAAAAACAGCAATCAGGTTTGGCACTGCCAAAAATAATGTAACAGCGTCCGATAAATTAATTATACTTTTAAAATTCATAGCAGAGCCGGCAATAATAAACAGGCAGTAAATTATCTGAAACACTGATGTTTTCCATTTTTCATTCCCAAACAAGAAATTCCACGCCTTTAACCCGTAGTATGACCCGCAAAGCATAGTTGATAAAACAAAACAGCTTGCCATAACAGTTAATAGCGCGGGAAAAAAAGGAAACGCAGTGCCAAACGCTTTTGAAGTTAGCTCTATACCTGCAATCCCGGTAACATTAAGATATTCTTTTGATACAACTATTACAAATGCTGTCGCTACACCGACAATAACTGTATCAACAAACGGCTGCAGCATAGAAATGAACGCCTGTTTAACCGGCTTTGAAGTATTTACTGCCGAAAACGCTATAGGTGCGGTGCCTAACCCTGATTCGTTTGCAAACATTGCGCGTCTGAATCCCCATAACATACAGGCAAACACGCCGCCTTCAATAGCCCGGGGTCTAAATGCTTCGGTTATAATCAGGGAAATAGTATCCGATAAATGGTGCAGGTTCATAATAACAACTATCATTGCACTTAATACATAAAGCGAACACATAACAGGTGTTACTCTGGAAGTAAATTTGCCTATGGCTTTTATTCCGCCGATTATCGTAAGCCAGGTAATTACTGCAACAATTGTTCCCAGTATCCAGCCGTTATCAGCAAAAAAGCTGCTATTTCCGCCCGTAACTTCCGTAATTTGCGCAGTCATAGCGTTTATTTGAAAGAGATTCCATCCTCCAATCATTGCAAACACACAGCAAATTGCATAGATTTTAGCAAGATGCGGAGCAACGGGAGCCAGAAATGTTTTTTTTAATCCTCGTGTTATATAGTACATAGGTCCGCCGGAGACGGTATTATCAGGATTCAATTGCCTGAACTTTACACCTAAAAGGACTTCTGAAAACTTAAGCGCCATAGATAAAATTCCCGCAATAATCATCCAGAAAATTACGCCCGGACCGCCGATTGATACTGCGGCTGCAGAGCCTGCGACATTTCCTATTCCTGCTGATGCAGAGATTGTTGCGCTTAAAGCCTGGAATGACGAAAGTTCTCCGCGTTTTTTTCGCTCATAGCCGTCATTATGTTTATAGTTGTTTGTTATTAATTCAATTGAATGCTTTATTCCCCAGAACCCTATAAATCTTGTCCTGACAGTAAAATAAACAGCCGCAAAAATAAGCAGCGCAACAAGGAGCTCTATTTTAACTCCCTTAATTGTTACCGAGTAAAATATTATCCCTGAAATTTTATCGGCAATAGGGGATAAAATACTATCTATCGCGGCGTCTAAATTCATATAAAGATTATAATATAAACATGGCAACGCCTAACTTGAATATGTGTACACAGTAACATTTCTTAATGATATAAGCAATTTTTTTTAAGCAGAAAACTTTATATTACTACAGGATATTTAACGGGGATTTTATGGGAATTAATATTTCTGCAATAAAAAGCACTGTAAAAGCAATTGCAAAAGAGTGTAAATTGACAGACAGCAAACAAATGGTTTCTTTGTTTGATGATACATTAACATCTGTAAGTAAAAACCGGGTAAAACTAACCGGTGAAAATTGCAATTTAATCAAAGAAATAATACCGGTTAAGATAAATGAATTTGATGCACCACGAAAACTTACCAAAGTAATATCAGAAACAAGGCAAATAAAAGATAAATCAGGTAAACTAATAAGAACAGAATATCTAACACCTTCGGCAGTTGACGGTTTACATAATTGGAAAGCGGTTTATCCTGACGGAACAATCAAGCCCCTTATTGAAATTAAGAAAGGGAAAAACGGTATTTTATCTATAAACAAAGAAATGGACAGTTTAGACGGCACAATCACCAAGTCACGCTATAAAAAATTATCGGACGGAAGTTGGGCAATGCGTGTTGATATAACTAAAGACGGCAAAGATTTAGCACAAAAGCGTATAAAACACCGCCTGATTACAAAGAACGAAGCAGAATCCGTTGTTAACGGCGAAAAATTTAAAATTTTATATTCCAAAGACAAAATAAAAGTCCTAAATTCAAAGGGGGAAGAAGATTGTATCATTGATTTAAAAACGCTTATTGATGATAACAACTCTCCTGAAAATGCTTTGAAGTTTAAAGCTATGCTTAAAGAGTGTTCTGCCGATGAACTAAAAATTATAAGCCAAAAACTCAAAAAACTGACTTATACAGAACATTCGTTAAACGGCGGCGCTAATACTTTCCAGGGCACAATTCGCTCCTGCGATAACGTATTTATTTTCAGGCATGAATTAGGTCACATTGATGATTTCTCAAACGAAACCGGCAGATCTATATACTCTGCGGCTGAGAATTTTAAGAAGATTTATACTGAAGAACTTGATACGGTTACAAAAGAATTGGACATTGTACAAAAGGAACATATAAATTATTTTATTAATAATTCTGAACCAGTATTCACTAATATGAGTATGCGCGAAACAGTTGCAGAACTTTTTGCAGCAAATCACTCCTCCAATTTTGCAGGAGATTTAGCAATAAGAACAGAGTATCTTGAACGTTATTTCCCTAAAACAAGAAGTTTTCTTCTTAATGCATAGCTTAACATAATTGACCTTATTACAGGCGGCAGGTATAATGTTATTGTGGAGGAGTATTAAGTATGAATCGCCGCTGGTATGACGAACATGAAGAAACACAGGAAACCCTTGAATTACTAAAACGTCTTGATAACAGAACTATGCGTTCCCTGTCACGAGACTTGTCTGTTATTGTAAAGCAAATAAAAGAACTACGCGAAGAAGCTAAAAAAGGCGATGATGAAGACGAAGAAATCAGTCTCGGGCTTCAACGGGTGTTAGGTCTTTACCAGAGTGAAAATGCAAGACGCTGGTACGATAAAAAACCGGAAGTTAATTTTGCAATGCGTTCAATGTCAACACTCCCGAAAGAAGACTTTTACAACATTATGGAAGGACTGCATGTAACGCTGTCTTCCAGATAAGGGCAATATGGCAATTTTTTCAGATAATGTAGAAACAGAAAAGCCGAAGAAACAAAGAAATTTAATCACCCAATCAGGTTCTATTGAGTACGATAAAACATTTGAAAACTCAATAAGACCAAAATGTTTTGAGGATTATATAGGGCAGAGCGCTCTTATTGAAACGCTTAAAATAAGTATTGAAGCAGCAAAGAAGCGTAATACCCCTCTTGACCACATGCTTTTTTACGGTCCACCGGGCTTAGGGAAAACTACCCTTGCAGGTGTTGTCGCAGAGCAAATGGGAGCCGCTATTAAAATTACTTCAGCGCCTGCGCTTGAACGTCCGCGCGATATAATCGGAATTCTAATGTCTCTAAAAGAAGGAGAAATCCTTTTTATTGATGAAATTCACCGTATGAATAAAGTATCGGAAGAAATACTTTACCCTGCAATGGAAGACTTTTCGCTTGATATGACTACAGGAAAAAGTCAGACCGTCAAAACAATGAGAATCCCGCTGCCTAAATTTACACTTATAGGGGCAACGACGAAAGCCGGCGAACTCTCAGGACCGTTAAGAGACCGTTTTGGTATTCTCAAAAGACTGGAATTTTATACAATAGATGAACTGGCAAAAGTAGTTAAACGTACAGCCGGTATTTTAAATATTGATATAACGGAAGACGGGGCAAAAGCGATTGCAAAACGTTCAAGAGGAACGCCAAGAATAGCCAACAGGCTCGTTAAACGCGTAAGTGATTTTGCGATTGTTAAGTATGACGGAATTATTAATGAAACGGTAGCTGAATCTTCGCTGGATGTGCTTAAAATTGATGAATTCGGTCTGGATACAACTGACAGGGCCTTATTAAAACTTATTATTGAAAAATATGACGGCGGACCTGTTGGAATTGAAACTCTTGCAGCCGCGTTAAGCGAAGATGTAAGAACCCTGGAAGATGTTTGTGAACCTTACCTGTTACAATCAGGACTTTTGCAACGGACTCCGCGGGGCAGAAAAGTATCTCCCGAAGGGTACAGACATTTGGGAATTAAAAATATTCCCGTTCAGGGCAGTCTGTTTGATTAAGTGAGGATATATGAAAAAAATATTTACCATAACCTGTTTATTTTTGATATTTATTTTAGGTATTCAGGTAAAAGCTGATGAAACTTTTACGCTCGGAAAAGCCCACAATATACAATATGAAGATATTTCACTGGGTTCGGAAACTCCGCAGACAAGACAGGTTATTGAGGTTGAAATATTAAACGGAAAAGATAAAGGCAATTCTTATAACTTAGAAAATATAATCGGTTCAAATCCCTACTACGACATACATGTACACCCGAAAGACAAACTTCTCCTCCACACGGAGCAGGGTGAGAACGGAAATGAGTACTTTATTGCCGACTTATACAGGATGAATGTACTATATTTTCTTGCAGGGTTATTCTGTGTACTGGTTCTAATAATAGGCGGCAAAAAAGGATTTTTTAGTCTTGTATCAATAGGTGCAACCGTATTATTAATATTTTCTGTATTATGCCCTATGATACTTGCAGGCGTGCCTCCGCTTGCCGGTACAATCCTTGTTTGTCTTCTTTCTACGGCTATTACAATGTATCTTGTAGGAGGTATTAACAGTAAAAGTACTTCTGCCGCTGCAGGAACAGTGTTATCATTAATTATTGCAGGTATTGCATCACTCTTAACTATAAAATTTGCTAAACTAACAGGGTT
>CASELB010000034.1 GCA_949288685.1 uncultured bacterium | reverse complement strand
TTTTGCGAAAAGAATGTAATTCTTTGAAGCAAAATCCGCAGACACGTTTAACGCGAACAGACCAAGACAAGTCCCGCCGTCGGCATTAAAAAAGGAGCCTGCTCGGCTCTTTAAATCACTTGCATAAAACATAATAAATCTTCATAATATATGTTTTTAAAGGTAAAATTATGTTAAACTAATAACGTAATTTAAGGAGTTAGGATATGCTAAATACACCTGCAGCTGATAAAATACTGTCCGACAAACAACATGCCTGCGCAACTATTGATTCAGAAGTCAATACACTTGAAAAATTAAAACAAAATCTTGATTATGAATCATTAACAAAAGCACTTGATTTAATGCAAAACGCAAAAGGGCGGATAATTATTTCAGGTATGGGGAAATCCGGACATATAGGAAAAAAAATAGCAGCATCCCTCGCCTCTACCGGCACTCCGTCCTTTTTTGTCCACCCTGCAGAAGCCAGTCATGGCGATTTAGGAATGATTACCGAAGAGGATATTGTAATTGCCATATCAAACAGCGGTGAATCAAAAGAACTTGTTGACATTATAAATTACTGTAAACGCTTTGGCATTACTCTTATTGCAATAACCAAAAATCCCGATAGTTCACTTGGAAAAGCCGGCGATGTTGTATTGCAACTTCCGAATAACGGTGAAGCATGCCCGCTTGGTCTTGCACCGACAAATTCAACTACCGCAACCCTTGTCCTTGGAGATATTTTGACAGTAGGTCTAATAGAAAGAAAAGGATTTTCAAAAACAGAATTTAATGACAGACACCCCGGCGGGAAACTCGGTTCTATACTTCAAAGAGTTTCTGACCTTATGCATAAAGGAGAAGAAATGCCTGTTTTATATGAAGAATCAGAAATGCAGAATGTACTTCTCGAAATAACTTCCAAGCGGCTGGGATGCGTAGGCTTTATTAATAAAGACGGCATTTTAACAGGAATAATAACAGATGGTGACCTTAGAAGATGCCTTTCTGCAAGGATTTTTGATGAAAAAGCAGTCAACATAATGACTAAAAGTCCTAAAACGGTTTCTCCAGATATGCTGGCATCAGAAGCACTGAAAATTATGAATACAAAGAAGATTACAAATCTCTTTGCCGTTAACGAACAAAATAAACCAGTCGGAGTAATCCATATTCATGACCTGCTTGCTAACGGTGTAAAATAAAAATTATCCATGTGGGTTATTTATTCTCACTTTAGTTTTATGCATAATTTATATATCTAATATTTAAGTTGCAAAAACGGGGAAAGTTTTGGATATAAATATTTATCCGCCGAGTGAGAATATAAGAAAGAAACAACAGCGCGGCAAAATACTCATACAGTTGTTTAATGAAAAAGATATAAGAGCTTTGAAAAAACAGCTTGAAAGTATTACATACGAGGATTACAAAGAGTGGTATAAAACCAATGCGGAATTGATTATTTCAATTTCAGAAGTACCGCCGCTTGCAAAAATACAAACAATGCTAAAAAATTTTTCTAAGATTGAGCAAATTATGCTTATACACGCAGCCCTTCAAGAAATAGAATCCTGTATAAGACTTGAATTTCATTTAAGAACATCAAACGACTTTTCATTAAGGAAAATAGGTCAGTCAAAAAATGTACAGGAAATATTTTCTAATGTTAACCAACTGCTAAAAAACAGTGAGGATGCATACGGCGGTTCATTAAACTGGTGGGCGTTTTCTCATATATGCGCGGCTCCGAAATTTAAAAAGAAGAAGAAATAAAAAGTATATTTGTGTTAAAATTATCCTAAAAAGGAGAGGATAATGTACGAGATTAAAAAGCAGATGGATTTTTCTGCGGCGCATCATTTACTCAATTATGACGGAGAGTGTGAGAACCAGCACGGGCACAATTGGCTTGTTGAGGCGTATATAAGAGGCAATGAACTGGACAAAAGCAATATACTTGTTGATTATAAAGTATTAAAAGCCTCAATGAAAAAAGTTCTTGACTATCTTGATCATTCAGATATTAACGAATTACCGGAGTTTAAAGGAATCAGCCCGAGCAGTGAAACTCTTGCCAAGTTTATTTATGACCGTTTAAAAGAAGAGTTCCCGCAACTATACAAAATTTCAATCTGGGAAACATCAACATCTTGTGCAAGTTATTTTGAGGATTAAAAATGGGATATATTGAAGTTATTATAATGGGAATAGTACAAGGGTTAAGCGAGTTTCTGCCTATCTCAAGCTCCGCACACCTTGTATTTACATCAAATATTTGTAAACTCTTTAAAGGTACGGAAACAGTCTATAATGCACAAGAGGTTTTCCTTGATATTGTTTTACATTTCGGAACGCTTATTGCAGTGCTTATCTTTTACAGAAAGGAAATCTGGAACATTATAAAAGCTCTTTTTAATGCTTGCAAAAACAAAGATTTTAGCAATCCTGAAGCAAAACTGGGCGTATATATAATTGCCGGAACTTTTGTAACCGTACTCATTGCATATCCGCTGCACGATGTTGCGGAAATGCTGGTTTTCTCACCTGCAATAGTAGGTGTATTGCTTACTTTTACAGGCTTTCTGCTTCTTTTCAGCGAGTACATTTCAAAAAATATTCTGGAAAAAAAATCTTTACTTGACTGGAAATCAGCCATTCTAATAGCAATCGCACAAGGCTTGGCAGCGCTGCCTGGTTTTTCCCGTTCAGGGCTAACTATTTCAACAGGATTGCTATGCGGGCTTGACAGAAATACCAGCGCAAACTACTCTTTTCTGCTCAGCATACCGATAATCCTCGGAGCTTCTATGTTATATCCTTTTATAAAACTGGATTTGAATGAAGTTGCGCAGTTTGATTTTCTGCTGCTTGCGACCGGAGCAATTGTATCAGGAATTGTAGGATATTTTTGTATTAAATACTTTATCAAATTTGTATCAAAATTTTCACTCAAAATTTTTGGTATATACTGTTTGTTAATCGGTTTTGCAATGACCGCATTATTCTATTTTGTTAAATAAATAAAAGGGGAAAATATGTCACTTATAATAATGATACTTCTTCTAAGTTTGCTAATCCTTGTCCATGAGGCAGGTCACTTTTTTACGGCTAAATTTTTCGGAATGAAAGTCGATAAATTCGGTTTCGGACTTCCTGTAGGTCCTACTCTGTATGAAAAAAAGATAGGAGATACGACTGTTTGTGTACATGCGTTTCTTCTTGGCGGATATGTATCATTCCCTGACGACGACGAAAACTGTACATTACCTGCGGATTCAAAGGAAAGATTTATCAACCGTCCCTATTATCAAAAAGCGGTAGTTGTATCTGCCGGAGTCATTGCAAACGTAATATGCGCTGTTATTCTTGTGTTTCTTACGGCTGCCCTCTGGGGGCATTTGCCGTCAGGCACTTATGATATATACGCAAAAAAAATTGTAGCACCTGCCGATTATTCTGTATGGCAATCAGGATTAAAAGAGGGTGATAAATTCCAAACCGTTAACGGACAAAAAATTGACAATGTTTATTCCTTTTTAACGTACATAAAAATGAGTAAAGGTTTTGACGGGAAAACAACCCAAAATATTATTGACAGAACCTACAGTGTTTTAAAAGAATTAAATCCGGCGCTTGAACAAAATGAAGTTATACCGTCCGGAGTAAATATACGACTGCCGGAAACAATTTATGAAAACAAGGTTATACTCGACAAGTATGAATCTAAAGGCGCAAAATACCCTGAAGATACCCAGATTAAAATATCTGACAACGCTGTTAAATTACGCGACGAGTTGAGTAAAGAAAATAAAAATTATTATACTTCCGACGGCAAATACACTTTGTATGAACTTGCAGAAGCTATGTCAGATAATACTCACCCGCTTGACATTACAGTATTAAGAAACGGGGAAGAGATTAAACTGTTACCGGTTTATATAAATGAAAAAGGTGCTCTTGGCGTAGAACTTGAGATTAAAGAAATCAATATTGAAACAAAAACACCTGCAGCAATATTACAATCAAGTATAAAATACCTGATAGATAATACTTTTTTAATGTTGTACGGGCTAGGACAAATATTCAGCGGTAATGTACCGTTAAGTGATTTGCATGGAGTTATAGCAATAACCAAGATAGGCGGTGACGAAATAGCGTACGGCGGAATTTTCCCCGGACTGCTTTTAACAGCTCTAATATCCATGAACCTTGCGTTAATAAACATTCTTCCTATTCCGGCACTTGACGGCGGACACCTTTTATTTATGACTATTGAAAAAATAACAGGCAGAAAACTGAATGAAGAAGTCATTAACAAAATAGCGTCAGTATTCTTTTCGCTGTTAATATTGCTGATGATATATATAATTTTCAATGATATATACGCACTTATAATACATAAATTTTAAAAAAATTAACAAATACTGTACATTTGGATATGTTTCATTTATGATGAAAGTACACTAGCTATTAATAGGAGAACAAAAATGCAAATCATATTGAAAAGAGATGTACAAAATGTCGGCGAAGCCGGTGATTTGGTAAATGTTAAGGACGGTTACGCACGTAATTATCTTTTACCTAAAAATTATGCTGAATTAGCAACTCCGGGTGCTATTCAAAACAGAGAACAAAATATTGCAAGAATTAAAGCTAAACAAGAAAAATTACATGCAGAAGCTCTTGCAAAAGCAGAACAAATTGAAAAAATCGGACAACTTGAACTTTCTGCAAAAGCAGGTGAAAGCGGCAAGTTATTCGGTACTATTACAACAAAACGTCTTTGCGAAGAATTACTTGAAAAAGCCGGTATAGAAATTGATAAGAAAACTATTTCTTTAAATGCACCAATCAACAAAATCGGTGAATACACTATGTTAATCAAGTTAACTTCAAAAGTTAAGACTGAACTGAAAGTTGTTGTAACGGCATCAGAAGTTATCAAAGAATCTATTGAAGAACCTGCTGAAAATGCAGAAGAAAATGTTTAATAATTATTAATACGGAGTATCAGTACAGGTACTCCGTACTTTTTTCTTTTTGTATGAGGAGAGAATGGATATATCCTGCCTGCATTTAGGAATATTACCGCACAAGAATATCAACGCAGTTGTTGATATTGTAAGTAAGTATTTTTATGATATTCCTTTTTGGGCGCAATTACCTAATTATTCCCCTATTGAGGGGCAGTTTTCACAATTTTTATCTACTCTGCCCGGAGTAAAAAATGATTTGCTTAAAAAGAAATATTATATTGATACAATGAGCCACGCATTTCAGGCTAAAAGTCCGGGGATAATTAAAGATTTTGAAAACATTACGATAGAAAAATTAAAAAAATATCGTCCAAACTCTGTGTTTTTTGATTATTTTCTGCGAATAATTGAAGAATACAAGCCAAGATATGCCGCAGGACAAATTACAGGTCCAATCACTATTGGATTATTATTAACCGATGAACTCGGCGGGCTTGTTATTGAAAATCATAAAATAATGGATTTAGTCGTAAAATCGTGCTGTCTTCAATGTATTTCACAAATTTGTGAAATGAAAACCATTTATCCTGCAGTAACACCGGTTATCTTTGTTAGTGAACCGGAATTGGGCAAAGCGTACGTTCCGGACAATTCTTATCGTTCCAAACGGGCAATTAATACAATTTTAAACAAAATCACAAAAGCAATAAAAGACAACGGCGGCATACCGGCGATTATCTCATCAACCTGCACAGATTGGAATTATGCAATAAAGGGCGGATTTAGTATATTAACGATTAATCCTGACACACAATTAGTAACACTTCTGAATAAAGAGCTTAAATTAAATAATTTTTTAAATTCCGGCGGCAAGCTATGCTGGAATATAATTCCAGGAAACCCCGAAAGGCTTAAAAATATTGATGTTAAAACTTTATTCAATCATTACCTGGATTGTATTACAAGGCTTAAAGATTTCCATAAACTTCATCGTTCTCTTATTCTTTTAAATTCCATAGTAGCAGTCGGGAATTGCAGTTCTGTTTTAAGTGATACTTTATCGGAAAAAGCTATCGTCCTCGGTAAAACATTAGCGGATAAGATTAAGCAGGAAGCAATTACTATTATAGAAGAAGAATAATACGGGATTTAATCCTGAATTTATTTCTGTTTATTATACAACAATTGAATATTGATAACCTGTTTTTTTTATGCTAACTTTATAGAGCTATGATTAAAAAAATTATTTTTCTGTCCTTCATGTTATTAAATTGCGCATTAATGTCGCAAGCAAAAGATTTGAGATTTATTCAGGTGGCGGAAGCACAGTATTCTCCGGAAACCAAGGACGCACTGATTGAATGCGTTGAAGATATCAATACACTTAAGAATATTGATTTTGTCGTATTTACAGGTGATAATATCGCAGCAGCAAGAAAAGAATATCTAAAAGAATTTTTGAAAGAAGTAAAAAAACTTAAATTTCCGGTATATATTGTAATAGGTGACAGAGATGTTTCCAAAGAAAAAGGATTAAACAAAGAAACATATAGAGAAGAAGTTTTTAAGGCACTTGGGCTGGGGCAATCTCTTAATCCCAATTACAGATTTAAAAAATGCGGTATTGTGTTTATAGTAGCAGACGGGGCAAAGGAATTTGTTACGGCTTCAAACGGATATTATAAACAAGGAACTGTCGATTGGTTAGACAAACAGCTTAGCAAATATAGTAAAAATAAGGTTATAATACTACAGCATTTCCCGCTAACAGAAAGTGATACCCTTGCAAATAACACATACAAATCTGAACTTTACAAAAATATGCTCGAAAAGCATACAAATGTTTTTGCAATTATATCCGGACATTTTAAAGAAAATAATGAACAGGTAATTAACGGCGTCACCCATATAATATCGCCTTCATACAGTACAACCGGAGAGTATAAAATAATTGATATACCTGAAACTCATGATGCAATCTATACACAACTCCGCCATGTAGATTAGTAGAGATTCTTGCTTTTTTAATCTAAACTCCTTACAATAAAATTATGAATCTTGTAAGAGAAGGGCAAAAGCTGAATTTGATATTCAACAAAGGCGACAAAACGGTTGAAATAACCTGCGTAGTCGCATCAGTTGAATTTGACAGACTTATAGTTGAACTGCCAAAATCTTTTATGAGATATATAGAATTTTTGGGAACCGGATGCGAAGTAAGTGTAAGAGTATTTTCTACTGCAGGGATACTTGCATTTAATTCAATAATAATAAACGGCGGGTTGGAAGATTATTTTTCAATAGAATATGATTCAAATGCAGTCAGGATGGAACCTTATACAGAGTCTCCGTCTGTAGAAGAAATCCTTGAACTTATAATTAAAGACAAATCAGGAAAGGTTTATCCGGCAAAGACTATAGAAATAGGGACAAAGGGTTTGAAGTTTGTATGCGAAAATAAACTGGAGCTTGAAACAATTTATGATTTTACACTTCTTACAAATGAAGAATTCGGGAATATAGAATTTACAGGTCTAATAAACTCATTTGATCAGGTATTTCCGGAAGAATATGTTATGTCCTACACAAAAATTTCGGGAGCCGACAGACAAAATATTTTGCGTTTTATTTATAGTGTGGGATAATAGAGATAAATAGTGGAATAATATATTATGAAGAAAATGCTTGATAAAGAAACAGAAACATTTAACAGTACAAAATCCAGCAAGGTTTTGCGGGAAATTGAAAAACTGAGACTTTCATTAACAAAAGACCCCAACAATGCAAAATTGCATGTCCGCTTAGGCGATTTATATGTAGCCTGGCACCTTGATATTTCTAATTCCTATCAGTACATAGATGAAGCAATTACGGAATATCAGATAGCCCTTGAGTCTTATATGGATTCACCGGAATTATTTTATAAACTGGGTAAAGCATTTTATTATAAAGGTGATTTTGATAAAGCAAATAACTATCTTGACCTTGCAATCGGTAAAAAAACAGATTTTTCACAGGCATATTACCTGAAAGCGGATATTTTTACAAAAAAAGCAAATTTTTCAGAAGCCAAAAGATTTGCAAAGATAGCAGCAAAAGGTGTTGTCAACAGCTCTAACGCGCATTATCTGTTATATAAACTTTATGATACCTCGTCTTTTAAGAATTTTAAAACATCTTTGCTCGCTAAATGGGAACACTTATTAGCTGTTTTGACACTCCCTTTTGATAAAGATGCTATAGAAAATGTATTTTTAAATATATATTATCTGCGCTTTATCCCTTTATTTATGCTCGGTTTTTATTATTTGAGCGCAAAGAGATATGATAAAGCAAAAGATTTATATGACTCCGCGATAGAAAAAGCACCGGGCTTTGCATCACTTTACTGTCTCTTAGGCGATATTTATGTTGCTTGCGGACATTATGAAGATGCAATCTGTGAATACAAAATGGCAATCTGGCTGGATAGTTTGAATGTTCAGGCGTACCGCCGTCTGTGCAGAGCCTACGAAGAACAAGGCGACTATGACAAAGCGATTGATATTTATTACAAACTTATTTCTATGGCGCCTAACATGCCGGATTTATATTCCAACCTCGGCAATATTTTCTATATTAAAGGGGAATTTGAATTAGCAGTTAAAAATTATCAGACTGCAATTACTTTAAATCCTAACAAGCGCTGGACAAGCGTAATTGCACAAACATTGGGGTTTGTATATCAAGAGAACAAACAGGATCCGGACAGTGCAATTTCCGCTTATCAGACCGCGTATATGCTTACACCTGATGATATTGATATTTATATAAACATGGGCAGCGCTTTTTATGACAAAGAAGACTATGACAATGCCCTCGCAATATACAGGAAAGCACTGGAATTAGACCCCAACAATGCAAAAATTCATTGTAACCTCGGATTTTTATACTGGGGTAAAGGCGATACGGAACAGGCAATGCAAGAGTATGAACTTGCCATTAAATTTGATAAGAATTATGCTATTGCTTTTAATAACCTCGGAGTTATATATTTGGATGATTTAGGCAGAATTCAAAGAGCGGTTGAACTTTTTAAATCCGCAATTGAAGCCAATCCGAATTATGCACTTGCATATTTTAATCTGGCAAGAGCAACAACTATTATTGGCGACAAGGTTGAAGCTGCAAAACTTTATCAGGTGTCACAAGATATTAATAAAATCACTATGGAAATTGACCCGCAAGATATAGAAGAAAAAATTAAAGGACTTTTTGAATAGCATTCTTGTAGCAGAAAACTTTTCTTCATGTTAAAATCATCTAAAATAGTTATTAAAAAGGAGATTTTAATTATGCAAGCTAGACGTGCTGCAAGAGAACTTACACTAATATTACTTTCACAACTGGATAAAAAAATAGTAAATTATTCAGCAAGTGATTTTGAAGATATAATTTTAAAGTCTGTACGGATTCTTTCAAATAATGCATTGGAAGAACTTAAACTTACAACCCGCTCACTGGTTGAAATGAAGGATGCGATTGATACGTATGAAGCGGAACACGAATCTAACCTTTCAAGACCCATAGGAGCTAAAAATAAGCCGGTACCTCTTCCGCTAACTTCCGATATGTCAAAAAATATTGAAAATATGCTTGAAATTGCAGAAAAAGCAATTGCCGGACTTGAAATTGCCGAATTTGCAATTTTGGAAGCTCATGAAGATGTCAAAAAATATGTAATAAACATTGCAGAAAAATATAAAGAATATAGTGAAGCGGTTGATAACGAAATCAAAAAATATTCAAGCGGCTGGGATTTCTCAAGACTTGTAAAAATGGATAAAGATATTTTGAGAATAGCAATAACAGAACTTTTATACATTCAGGATGCTCCTGTGAAAGTCGTTGTAGACGAGGCGCTTGAACTGGCTAAAAAATATTCGACAGACGACAGCTCTTCATTTATCAACGGAATACTTGCCAAAGTTATTACCGATAATGGAGTTAAATAATGTTTGGATTTTTTTCTTCCAAAATTGACAATATAAAACAGGCTGTCTCTAAAACTGCAAAGGCATTGGTCGGTAATATTTCAGATGTTGTATCCGGGGAAGAAGAATTTTCAGAGTTTTTATATGATGATATGGAAGATGCACTGATAAGTGCAGATTTAGGCGTAGGATATGCCGCTGAACTTATTGATGAACTTCGTTTGAAAAAAAATATTAAGCCGGCACAGGTTAAAGAATATTTAAAAAATTCTTTTATGAATACTCTTGAAAAAGCCGGCAGCAATTCTATTGAATACAAAGACGGCGAAATAAATATATATTTCATTGCAGGCGTAAACGGAGCTGGGAAAACAACTTTAATAGGCAAACTTGCGTACCTTTTTAAACAAAAAGGAAAAAAAGTACTTATTGCAGCTGCCGATACATTCAGAGCCGCAGCGGAAGAACAGGCAGATATTTGGTCTAAACGTGCAGGAGCTGATATTGTCAGACGAGACAAAGCAGACCCTGCATCTGTTGTTTACGAAGCTATTGAAAAAGCAAAAAAAGAAAACTATGATGTAATACTTATTGATACAGCCGGACGTCTGCACAACAAATTTAATCTTATGGAAGAGCTTTCCAAAATAAAAAATGTTATTAATAAAAACCTTCCGGAAGCCTTAAGAGAATGTATACTTGTTGTAGATGCAAACACAGGTCAAAACGGATTAAATCAGGCAAAAGTTTTCAAAGAGTGTATTAATCTGACATCTGTTGCGGTTACAAAGCTGGACGGTTCGGCTAAGGGGGCAATCGTGCTTGCTATTGCAAGGGATTTTGGTTTACCGGTTAAACTGGTAGGTGTTGGTGAAAAAATGGAGGATTTAAAAGAATTTAATCCTTCCGATTTTATTAATGCCATTTTTGATTAATTATGAAAAAATATTTTACAAAAACAGGTAAAGAATTAAAATTAACAGTTCCTGAAACAGGGCATTTTAAAGTGCTGGTAGTTGGAGTCGTCCATGGCGATGAGCCGCAAGGTTATTATTTAATTAACAACTACTTAAAACAAGTTTCAAAAACTAACATCGGTTTTATACCGGCACTAAATCCGGACGGTCTGGAAAAAGGAACCCGCACAAACAGTAACGGAGTAGATTTAAATAGAAATTTTCCTACTGAAAATTGGATTTGCAGTAAAAAAGATGAATACTGGGGCGGGGAAAAACCGGCAAGCGAAGAAGAAACAAAATTTCTAATAGCAGTAATTGATAAGTACGCACCGGAACTTATAATAACGCTGCATGCTCCGTATAAAGTAGTTAACTATGACGGAAACGGATATAATTATGCATGTGAAATTTCAAAAATTATCGGCTACCCGGTAAGCAGTGATATAGGTTACCCGACACCTGGCAGTTTCGGCACTTACTCCGGTATAGAAAAAAATATCCCGACTATAACACTGGAACTTGATGAAAACTGTTTAATTAAAGATTTAGAACCATCTGTTTTTAGTATTTTTAAATACTTAGAAAGTATATCTTTGTAGTATAATAATTGGTATGAAGAGTAGTTTTTTTAATTGTCTGAAAGACAGTAATATTATAAAAAACAGCGAATACAATTATAATAAAATTTCCACCGATACAAGAACAATTCAAAAAGGTGATTTTTATATTCCATTAAAAGGCGAAAATTTCGATGGCGAAAAATTTATAGAAACTGCCGTAGAAATAGGCGCCTGTGGTTTTATGACTGTTAATTCCGAAACCGCAAAAAAATATTTAAATGATACCCGAATAAAAACATTGATTCTTGTTCCCGAAACCCGTGCTGCGTATATGGAACTTGCAGCCAAAAGGATTGAAGAAATCGGATGCACCGTAATCGGGATAACGGGAAGCAGCGGTAAAACAACCACAAAAGAAATGGTTAATGCTGTTGTGTCGGCAGAGTTCAGAACCTGGAAAACAAAATTAAATCATAACAATGAAATTGGATTTTGCCAGACTGTTTTTGAAGCTCCTGATAATACAGAAGTTTTAATTATAGAAATGGGAATGCGGGGTCTTGGAGAAATTGAACTTATAGCGCAATATGCTAAACCTGATATAGGTATAATTACAAATGTAGGCACCGCCCATATCGGGCGTCTCGGTTCGCAGGATAATATCGCGGCTGCTAAGTGTGAATTAACTAAATATATTAAGCCTGATGGTATATTTATTGCAAATAATAATGAATTAATAAAAAAACATAGTGAGTTCAGCGGACGTACAAAGTATTATTCTATAAACGATGTAACAATACAGGAACAGCACGTAGGATATTCCCGATTTGAGTATGAAGGTTATGAATACGAACTGCCCATAGAAGGAGCACACAATATAGAAAATTCTCTTGCGGCAATTAATACCGGATTATTTTTAGGAATGTCTCAAAAGTCCGTAAGAAAAGGGCTAAGGAGCTTTGAGACAATAGAAAACCGGTGGAATGTAGAGAAAATAGGCGGGTATGAAATTATTAATGACTCATACAACGCTAATCCCGAGTCTATGAAAGCAACCGTCGGTACTGTCCTTGATACTTACCGTTCACCGGTATTAGTACTGGGTGATATGGGAGAATTGGGTAACGATTCAGGTAAATACCATGCACAAATTGGCGAATTTATAAATTCTCACCCTAAAATTACACCTGAAACAGTTGTTTTAACCGTCGGGGAATTGTCAAAAGAAATCAGCAAAAAAATTACTAATTGTGTAACAAAAAATTTTGAGAATATTACCCAGGCAGCGGAATACATCTTGAAAAATAAAAATATAGGGAATATACTGTTTTTTAAGGCATCACGCTCAATGAAATTCGAAGAGATTATAAATAAAATAAGAGAAAAAGGAGAAATCTGATGATAATGTTGTGTGTAGGGGGCATACTTGCACTGGTTCTGACAATGTTGTTCGGTGTCCCGTATATAGATTTAATGAAAAGAAAAATGCACGGGCAATATATAAGAGAAGTAGCACCTGATACTCATGCAAAAAAAGCGGGAACCCCGACAACAGGCGGTGTTTTTATCATAGCGGCAATCTTAATTGCCTCCGTTGTTACTCTTCTGCTTGCGCAAGAATTAAGTAAGTACAGCTGGATTATTCTTGTTACTACATTACTTTTTGCTGTTCTCGGGTATAAAGATGACAGCTTAAAAATAAAAGGAAAACACAATCAGGGATTAACTGCCCGTACAAAACTTGTTTTACAGATAGTTATTTCTCTTATTCCCGCAATATATATGCTGCATGACGGAAGAACAACCGTTCAATTTGGTTCAATGTTTATAAATTTAAAACTCTTTTATCCTGTATTTGCAGCTTTTGCTATTGTTGCAAGTTCTAATGCTTTTAATCTTACTGACGGATTAGACGGACTTGCCTCATCCTGCGGTATACCTGTATTTTTTGGAATTGCGGCAATTGCAACATTAACTCACAGACCTGATGTCGCAATTATTTCAGCGGTCACAGTAGGCGCATTAATGGGATTTCTTAAATATAATAAACCAAAAGCACAAATATTTATGGGAGATACCGGTTCTCTTGCGTTAGGCGGATTGATGGGAACTCTTGCGGTTATTGGAAAATTTGAACTTTATTTTGCAATAGTTGCCGGTTTGTTTGTATTGGAAGCCCTTTCGGTTGTTATTCAGGTTGTTAATTTTAAACTCACAGGAGAACGATTTTTTAGAATGGCTCCGCTCCATCATCATTACGAACTTTGCGGTCAAAAAGAAGAATCTATTGTTAAAAGGTTTGCCCTTGTGTCAATGCTTTTCACTTTGCTGGGAATAGTTCTTGCAAGCGGAGGCAGACTTATATGGTAGGTGAAAAGGCTTTAATACTCGGATGTTCAGTGAGTGGTCTGGCGGCTGCTGAGTATCTTTTAAAAACAGGATTCAATGTTTACATTTCAGATTTTGGTAAATTACCGGAAAAATATGAGGCTGAAGTAGAGCAATTAAAAGCTAAAAATGTAAAATTTGAGTTTGGCGGACACACCGTTGATTTTATGAAGAATGCCGGGTTTGCCGTAACAAGTCCGAGTATTCCTAATAATGCACCGGTTTATGAAATTTTAAGAAATTTGGGAATAAAAGTAATATCAGAGTTGGATTTAGCATACAGATATACTGAAAATAAAAACTCTTTTATCGGAATTACCGGCACAAACGGTAAAACTACAACAACAAGTGCAGTTTCGTATTTACTTTCTCAAAAATATAATGCGCCTGCCTGCGGTAATATCGGGAAACCGCCGGTATCATTTATCCTCGAAAAACCGGATTGGTTTGTAACAGAAGTTAGTTCTTTCCAACTGGAAAAAAGCAAAGAATTTAGGGCTCATATTGCCTGCTGGACAAATTTTACACCGGATCATATAACCTGGCACGGTTCACTGGATGCATATTTTAATGCAAAAGCAAAAATGTTTTTAAACCAAACAAGAGATGATTATGCAATTTTAAACGGGCAGGATAAAAAATTAACGGAATTTGCCGGCAAATGTCCTGGTAAAGTATTCGTATTTGATAAAGAACGGGATGATAATTGTTCTTTTATAAAAAATGATGCACTGTATATAAAAATTGACGGACAAGAAGAAGAAATCATAAAACTTTCTGAATGTAATTTAAGCGGGCATCATAATTATCAAAATTTAATGTGTGCAATACTTATATCGAAACTTGCAGGATTAACTGCAGAACTTATAAGAGACGGGCTCAGAACATTCACTCCGCCCGAGCACAGAATGGAAAAATTTGCACAATTCAACGGTATTACATTTTTTAATGACTCAAAAGCAACCAATCCGGAGTCAGCAATAGCGGCAATTGACGCTTTTAGCAATCAAAATGTTGCATTAATCGCAGGCGGCAGAGACAAATTAACCTCTCTGGACGAATTTTGTAAATCCATTAACAACCACATAACTTCGGTCGTATTAATAGGTGAAGCAACTGAACGCTTTGACAAAGCACTTTCAGATAGCGGGTTTAAAAACATTTATAAAGAAAACAGCCTGCAATCTGCAGTTGATAAATGTATAGCACTAAAACCCGATGCAATTCTTCTGTCACCGGCATGCGCAAGTTTTGACATGTTTAGCGGGTACGAAGAACGCGGGAAAGTTTTTAAAGAGTATGTCTTATCAAAATTTTCAAACAAATAACAGGGGGAACATTCCCGATATAGATATAAGAAAAATACCGCCGGATAAGCCGTTAGCGGTAACAGTGGCTTTTCTTGTTGTAATAGGCTTAATGATAATATTTTCGGCAAGTGCCCAGAAATGTATAGATATGGGATATACACCTCTAAGATTTTTTATCCAACAAGTACTTGGTGTTGGTGCCGGAGTTGTCGGAGCATATTTTTTAAGCAACTATAATTATCAAAACTATAAGAACAAAAGTTTTATATTTGCAGTTATTGTAATTATCTTGCTTGTACTTGTTAAACTTATAGGAACAACCGTAAACGGTGCACAAAGATGGCTTTACATAGGACCGATTAATCTTCAGCCGTCGGAACTTGCTAAACCGGCAATTGCAATGCTTATGGCAGGGGCATTTTGTACGGGCACAAAGCTATTTACTCAAAGTAAAGTTTTTTTAGCGTATATCCCAATACTTATAATGCTCGGACTAATTTTTAAACAGCCAAACCTTTCTATGGTGCTATTGCTCGTTATAACATCCGTTGTAATGTACCTTTCTGCCGGCGGTTCTTTCAAATTAATCTTCGGGGCTGGGATTCCCGCAGCCGTGTTTCTGCTATTACACGGTTTGCACGACTATCAATCAAGCCGTATAATGACATGGTTAAACCCGGGTTCTGACCCGCTGGGAGCAGGATATAATATAGTTCAGTCACTTGTTGCCATAGCCTCCGGCAATTTCTGGGGTGTAGGATTTGGAAACTCAAAACAGAAACTGGCATGGCTTCCGGAAGCTCATACTGACTTTATTTTTTCAGTATATTCTGAAGAAATGGGTTTTATAGGATGTTTACTGCTTATTTGCCTGTTCTGGAGTTTACTGCAAAGGGGCGTAATTATCGCATCAAAATGTCAGGATATGTATGGGAAATTACTTGCTCTCGGACTGACTTTTTCTATTTGCTTTCAGGGTTTTTTAAATATGTGGGTAGCAAGTTCTTTTGTACCGGCTACCGGTGTTCCAATGCCATTTATTAGTTACGGAGGAACTTCGGTTATGGTATCATTATGGATGGTTGGAATTTTATTTAATATATCAAAAGAAAATGAGAAGAAAATAAGGATGCAGCATAATGTCAGATACCTCTAAAACATTTTTTGTGACCGGCGGCGGAACAGGCGGTCACATATACCCCGCAAT
>CASELB010000033.1 GCA_949288685.1 uncultured bacterium | reverse complement strand
TTTATTTTTAATAATGCTTTTGCACGTATTAAAAGTTCAGTATTATTAACAGGTCTTTTAATAAAATCATATCCTTCAGCTCTTACTGTTATATCGGTAAAAATTTCACCGGTAAAGAGTACAGGGCAGGGAAGTTTGTTTGTCATTAAAACATCTTTAAACCCGTTAACTTCATCAATAATTATTAAAGAAGGGTTAAGGGCTGCAAAGTCCTTAAACTCGGTCCCCTTAACCACTCTTACATTTACGTCATCTATGTTTGCCAGTACAGATTCATAGCTTACAAGCGGCATATCCGTATAAATTATAATGTTATCCATAAAGCTCCTTTTCAGTTGTACATTTTTCTTTATGATACACTAAAAAGCTACTTCTAGGCAAGCACTTTTGAGCTGTTAATACATTTGATTAATGTTTCGGCAACGGTCTTTTGTTCTTCTTCTGTAAGTTCAGGGAACATCGGAAGAGAAATAACCATTTCTGTATCTTTTTCAGTATTAGGCAAGTCGCCTTTCTTCCATCCCATACCGTCATGAACTTTTTGAAGGTGGAGCGGGATAGGATAATATAGCATTGCGCCTATTCCTGAGTCTTGAAGCATCTTGTGTACGCTGTCTCTGTTTGGAATTTTTACCGTGTACTGGTGGTATACGCAGTATGTATCGGAAAGTTCTGTCGGAGTAATAATATCTTCGCAGTTTTCGAACAGTTTGTTATATCTGTACGCGTTTTCACGGCGTTTTTTATTCCATTCATCAATATAAGGGAGTTTAACATTCAAAATAGTTGCCTGAATTTCATCTAGACGTGAATTTAAGCCTATTTCATCATGGTGATAACGGATAGCGCCGCCATGGTTTCTAAGAGCAATAGCACGGTCTTTCAGGTTATCTGAATTTGTAATTAACAAACCGCCGTCGCCCATGCCGCCAAGGTTTTTGGTCGGGTAGAAACTGTAACATCCGAATTCACCAAATGTACCTACTTTTTTACCTTTATATTCAGCGCCTATTGCCTGACAACAATCTTCTATTACGTATAAATCATATCTTTTAGCAATATCCATAATTGCATCCATGTCGCAAGGTTGACCATATAAATGAACAGGAATTATGGCTTTTGTTTTTGGAGTGATTGCTGCTTCAATTTTCTTTGGATCAATATTGAACGTATCCGGATCAATATCCGCAAAAACAGGAGTAGCACCTACGATACCAATAGCCTCTGTTGTTGCAACAAATGTAAATGCTGTTGTTATAACTTCATCACCTGCACCTATATCCAGTGCTCTTAAAGCTATATGCAGAGCATCTGTTCCGGAGTTTAAGCCAACCGCGTGTTTTACTCCGATATATTCTGCAATATTTTTTTCAAACTCTTTGCAATTGGGTCCCAGTATGTAGGAACCTGAACGCAAAACTTCACAAACGGCCTTTTCAATTTTATCGCCGATTTGTTTGTACTGTCTTTTTGAATCTAAAATAGGTATCATACACCCTCCTTATCTTTTATCCTTACATTAATAGTATAGCACCATTAGATTGTGTCTTTATATCTTTTTAATGGGTTTGGAAAAATAAACGACTCCTCTTGTACGATGTGCAGAATTTCCCTTTGAAAACCGGTATTTTAACGAAAGTGGCAAACAAATTTAAGATTATTTACACAACTGGTCATAAACACGTTTTATTTCTTTAATGTCCTGCCACATAAGCCATTTAGGACTGCCTTTTTCCCTGCTGTCATTTCTTAAGAGGTATGAGGGATGGAAGATTGGCATCATTTTTGAAAAATTAGGACCTTCAAACCATTTGCCTCTTAGTTTTGTTATCCCCTGTGTTGTTTCCATCATAGAATTAACAGCAACTCTGCCGCATAACAAAATAATACGCGGTTTTAAAATTTCAATCTGTTTATCAAGATACTCTCTGCACGCTGCTTTTTCTTCCGGCAGCGGGTCTCTGTTTTCAGGCGGGCGGCATTTAATTGTATTACAAATATATATGTCTTTTTTCCGTGAAAGACCTACGCATCCGAGAATTTTGTCCAGCAGTTGTCCGGCTTTTCCTACAAAAGGCTCACCCTGCTTATCTTCATAAAAACCGGGTGCTTCCCCTATAAGCATTAATTTGTCATTAGGCACACCCCCTGAAAAAACCGTGTTAGTACGCGTTTTACATAATCCGCACTTTTCACAGGCTTCGCATTTCTTTTTTACATCCTCTAATTCTTCATAAGGCATAAATATATAATATTCCAAAATCGCTTAATTTCAACAGGTACTACTTTTTACCGATGAAAAATGTATCAGGCAAATCAAAGAACATCATTAATCCTGCAATTATACTTCCAAACCCTGCCGCAGTACGCCATTTTTGCGCAAATATAGTTGCAAAACCTGCAGCCGAAAGTCCGAACACAGACGAAATTCCCAAACTGCGCCAGTAGCTTATATGTTTACGTTCAGTACTGTTATTTCCTTTAAACGCCGGTTTTGATGGCACAATTTCTTTGTTTACCGGCACGGCTGGTGCCGTATTAACCGTCTTAGCCCTAAATCCGATATTATTTGTATAACCTGATGGCTGTATCACACTAAACTCCTTTTACTTATATAAAACATTTCAATTTTTAAAATTGCTTTTATAAAAATAAATATTTACAGTTATTAACAAATGCATTAAATTTTTTATGATACGATAATAACTATGAATAAACCAGAATTATTACTACCAGCAGGAAATATAGAAAAACTTGAATACGCAATTAAATACGGCGCTGATGCCGTTTATCTGGGAGTCGTTGATTTTAGTCTGAGGGCAATGAGAAAAGGAGAATTAATAACTCTTGAAAATTTAAAATCAGCAATAGAAAAAGCCCGTACACTCGGTGCAAAAGCCTATCTGACATTAAATATTTTTGCATTCAATGAAGATATTAAAAAACTTGAAGCCTGTATGGATATTATTTCCGACAGTAATCCGGACGCTGTTATTGTGTCAGATATGGGGGTTGTAAGACTTGTTCAAAAGTATATGCCTAAAACAGCTCTGCATATAAGTACACAGGCTAATACCCTTAATTATGAGGCAGTGAAATTCTGGCAAGACCTGGGAGCGTCAAGAACTATACTTGCGCGTGAACTTTCCGTAAAAGATGTTAAAGAAATAAAAGAAAAAGTCCCCGGTATGGAATTGGAAGTATTTGTTCATGGAGCGCAATGCGTATCCTTTTCAGGAAGATGTTTGTTAAGCGACTATATGACCGGCGGAGAGAGAAAAGCAAATCACGGCAACTGTGCACAGGCGTGCAGATGGAGTTATAAGCTGGTTGAAGAAACCAGACCCGGTGAATACTACGAAATTGAAGAAAATGAAAAAGGAACGCATATATTATCAACAAAAGACCTTAATCTTATAAAACACCTTGCAAAACTTGTGGATGCAGGCATTGATTCTTTTAAAATTGAGGGAAGGACAAAGAGCCTTTATTATGTTTCAGCGGTTGCAAAAGCGTACAGGGCTGCGCTTGATGAAGTTATTAACAATCCTGATGCTGATTTAGAAAAATACTGGCAAGAACTTCTTAAAGTAGGAAACAGAGGATATACAACAGGATTTTACCTTCAAGACGGATACCCTGCAGACGGATACAGTTATGATATATCCAAAGGACTTGCAGGTGCAGATTTTCTTGCCGAAATACAGGGGGAAGAAAACGGATATTTAAAAGTACTTGTAAAAAATAAATTCTACAAAAATACAGACATAGAAATAATTACTCCGAAAGAACAGCTTGTAACACAGGCATCAGAAATTATTAAACCAGTAAAAAATGAGTCACTTGAGTTTGCAAATACTAATCAGGAACTTTTGATAAAATTTTCTGCTGTTCCAAAAGACTGGAAGTACGGGCTTGTAAGAACCGTTGGAATTAAAAGAGCGGATGAGGTATAAAAATGTTTTTAGTCCCCGATTATAATTTAAAAGATATTTATGAAATAGACTTTGAAGAGCTTAAATCAAAAGGAATAAAAGCATTGCTTTTTGATTTGGACAGTACAATTATGAAATCTAAATCAGCAATGTACTCTGAAAAAACTAAAGAATGGCTTTCAACAATAGAGCGTGAATTTGTAATTGCTGTAATCTCAAATAATTTTAACGAAAACTATATAGAAAAAGTTAGGGCTGTATCAACCTTTGACGTAATAGGCGCTGCAAGGAAACCAAACCCAAAAGTTTTGCTTGAATACCTTGCAAACGCCCGTATCCATCCGTCTGAGGCTGCTATGATTGGTGACAGACCGCTAACAGATATACTTGCCGGCAAACGTGCCGGCTGCATAACCATTTTGGTGGATTCAATAAATGCCGAATATGAAAATAAACCGACACGTTTTGTCCGCTGGTTAGAAAGATTGAGTATTAGAAAGTAATCAGCTATTTAGCGCCTCCGCCGCCATTCCGATAGCAATAGGGACTACATCATTATAATCCGTACCGCTAAATCCGCGTGCATTTTTCCGTGCATTGTTCCCTGCTTGATACGCTTCCTGTTCTTTACTTAAAGTAAAAGCGGTCATTTTCATGATTTTTGCACGAAATGCCTCTATCCCGCCGTTTTCATTGATTACTTTCATTGCAAACGGATCTCTTGCAACCTGTGTATTCTTCATTAATTCATCAATAAAAACAATAAAGCCTGATTTAATAAAATTGTTAAATTCTTTCCGGTCTTTGCAGCCTGAAAGTTCAATAATTTTATCAGTATCAATATCAGTCATCGGTGAACTTACAAAATCATTATAATCATCAATAGTATGCATTTCTATGTTTTTATTGCGCGCTATTTCTACCAATATTTTTTGAATAAATACATCAGTCAGCATATTAGAAACATTTTGTCTGAAAAAGTTATAAAAATGCCCTTCTTTTGTATCTTTGTACTGTTCGCGTATTTCTTTATCTGCCGCAAATTGCATTGCATGAGTAATTTCGTGAGTAAGTTTATCTATAAACTCCAATTTTGAATACTTATTATCATACTCGACTTCCGGCATGTAGATTTCAAGTTTTTGGAGTGCACCGTTTTTATCAAATGTCGGGCGGGTTGCAGCGGCAACACGTTTTTTATTATTTATTCCAAATTCTGTATAATCATCCATTGAGATAATTTTTACATCAATATTAGGCAGGTATTTAGTAACAGCCTGCTGAACTTTTTGCGGCGTAACCTGCCGTTTTTCTACCATTCTTATTAATTCGTTGCTAAAAATTTTAGCCTTTGTATCAATCGGTACATTATCAATCGGCTCACGCACAAAAACATCAGGCTCATCCTTATACCAGATTTTTCCTCTGTTGGATGTGAAGTTTATTGTATTGAGCCGTAAATTATATATAGATTTGGTATAGTTGTTATTATATATTTCTGACGACATAACACCCCTATCGATATAATATAAAAGTTATTTTTTTCTTAAAAATTGACCACTAAATGTACGTATAACCTAAATTGTTACAAATATTAATATTCAAAATTTCCCGAAATGAAATTGCCTATAATCTCTTTTAAATATCCCTTATTCTCGGTATATAACACCAGCCCGTGCCTTGCATAAATTCTTTTTGCATTTTTATCCGCTTCGCCGCATATTAACGCTTCTACACTCTTATCCGCAAGAAATGGAGCTATTATATGATGTCCCGCATTTATTGTTCTTACTAATTCCGATTTTTTTATTTCACCTCCTTCTATTTCATAGACGCGGTAAAGCTCTGCATCCTCAAGCCGTTCTTTTACTTTTTCATCCTCATCGCATGCAATTGCTATCTTCATTTACTGATCCGATTCCTTGTTGTTCTTTAATAACTTCTCAAAATCAGAGGGTTTTATGCTCTGGATAAAATCTTTAAATTCTTGAGCCTCTTCCTCATCTTTTTGAGCATCAGTAGAGACCGAACCATCCATCAAGACATTAGCGGTTACATAGATTGGAGCATCCATTCTCATTGCAACGGCTATAGCATCACTCGGACGTGCGTCTATTTCTATTTCTTCGCCGTCTCTTACAAGATAAAGAGTTGCATAATACGTTTCTTTTTCGACATTGTTAATTTCTATTCTGTCCAGCGAACATCCTGTTTTATCAATAATCGAACATATTAAATCGTGAGTCATGGGACGGACAACACCGAGATTTTCAATCTTTCTGATAATTGCACTTGCTTCAGCCGAGCCAATCCAAATAGGAAGTGCTTTTCTGTTTTCCAAATCGTGAAGCACAACTATCGGAGAACCTGTCCTTGTATCAAGAGCTATGCCCATAACTTTCATTTCAATCATTGTCTTTACCCTTTATCATGTCTTCTACTTCTATTATAACACGCTTTTTAAGTTTTTCATCCGCAAATTTAATTAAATTTGCGGAAATAACTGCTGTAATCGGAACACACAAAAGAAGTGCAATACTGCCAATTATTGCAGAAGAAATTTCAGTTACAACAGCATTGAGGTTAAAAAATTTGTAAGCATCAATCCCGCCTGCAAGCAGCAGTAGAGTAAGCGCACCGCCCATATATACAAGGATTAAAGTGTTTGCCATTGTTCCTATTATATCCCGTCCCACGTTCATGCCAGCTTTAAAAAGTTCTTTAACTGTTTGCGATTTATTTGTTAAATATATTTCATTGACCGTGCTGGCTATTGACATTGCAATATCCATACATGCGCCGAGTGCTGCAATAATTATTACTGATGCCGTGATTGATGTAAAATCGAGTTCGGGATGTGAAGAGTATAAATACAATGTGGTTTCATCGCTGAACCCTGTTAGTTTAGCAAATTTTATAGTTAAGAGTGATGCAATACCTGCAATAATTAATGATAACACTGTTCCTGCAGCGGCAGAA